>NZ_JAQYXC010000265.1:0-457 GCF_036322365.1 Streptomyces sp. SP18CS02 | reverse complement strand
CGCGTGCGACGGGTGGTCGCTGGCGCCGCTGGTGCGGGACCTGGCCGAGGCGTACGGGGCCCGTGCGCGGGGGCGCGCGCCGGACTGGTCACCGCTGCCGGTGCAGTACGCCGACTACACGCTGTGGCAGCGCGAGCTGCTGGGGGACGAGGACGACCCCGCGAGCCTCCTCGCCTGGCACACCGCGCACTGGAAGGCCACCCTCGCCGGCCTCCCCGACACCCTCGTGCTGCCCACCGACCGGCCACGCCCCGCCGTCGCGAGCCATCACGGCGACATCGTGCCGGTGCACCTCGCACCACGCCTCCACCAGGACCTGCTCGATCTCGCCCGCAGCAGCGACTGCACGCTGTTCATGGTCCTCCAGGCGGGGCTGGCGGCGTTGCTGACCCGTCTCGGGGCGGGGACCGACATTCCGCTCGGCACGGCCGTCGCGGGGCGTTCGGACGAGGCCCTG
>NZ_JAQYXC010000264.1:0-244 GCF_036322365.1 Streptomyces sp. SP18CS02 | reverse complement strand
GCCTTGTAGTTGAAGTTCCAGCTGAGCTGGATCGGGCCCCGGCCGTAGTACGCCGCCTGCCCCGCCGGGCAGCCGTAGGGCTTGCCCGTGTCGCAGTAGTGCGGGTAGTTGGCGGTGTTCTGCTCGACGATGTGGACCAGGCCGCCCGTCTCGTGGTTGACGTTGGCGAGGAAGGCCGCGGCCTCCTGCTTCTTCACCGTGTCGCTGCCGGTCTTGGCGAAGCCCGGGTAGGCGCTCAGCGCCG
>NZ_JAQYXC010000263.1:0-244296 GCF_036322365.1 Streptomyces sp. SP18CS02 | reverse complement strand
TCCAGCGCTGGACCACCCTCAACGAACCCTGGTGCAGCGCCTTCCTCGGATACGGCTCCGGAGTCCACGCCCCCGGACGCACCGACCCCGTCGCCGCCCTGCGCGCCGCCCACCACCTCAACCTCGGCCACGGCCTCGCCGCCCAGGCCCTGCGCACGGCCCTGCCCACCGACGCGCAGATCTCCATCAGCCTCAACACCTGCGCGGTCAGGAGCCGGGACCCCGAGGACCCCGAGAGCCTCGATGCCCGGCGCCGTATCGACGCGCTGGCGAACCGGATCTTCACCGGTCCGCTGCTCCACGGCGCGTATCCCGAGGACCTCCTCGCGGACACCGCGCACCTCACCGACTGGTCCTTCGTCCGTTCCCCCGACCCGGCCGTCATCCGGCACCCCCTGGACTCGCTCGGCATCAACTACTACGCACCCACCGTTGTATCGGCCGCCACCGGCGACGCCGGCTCCTCGCACGACGACGGCCACGGCGCCAGCGCCCATTCCCCCTGGCCCGGCGCCGAGGGCGTCACCTTCCACCAGCAGCCCGGCGAGCGGACCGACATGGGCTGGACGGTCGACCCCACGGGCCTGTACGACCTGCTGACGCGCTACACCCGCGAGGCCCCCGGCCTGCCGCTGGTGATCACCGAGAACGGCGCCGCCTACCAGGACGAGGCGGGGCCCGGTGGGCCGGCCGAGGGCGGCACGTCCCAGGACCTGGACCGCATCCGCTATCTGCACGGCCATCTGGCGGAGGTGCACCGGGCGATCGCCGACGGGGCCGACGTACGCGGCTACTTCCTGTGGTCCCTGATGGACAACTTCGAATGGTCCTACGGCTACAGCAAGCGGTTCGGCATCGTGCACGTCGACTACCCCACCCAGACCCGCACCCCCCGGGCCAGCGCCCACTGGTACGCCCGGCTGGCCCGCTCGGGCGTCCTCCCCGAGGTGCCGCAGCCCGTGCGCTGACCCGCGCTCCCACGCCCTCCCGCCCCCGCGCCGATGCCACGACGCGGGCGAGCCCCGGCCGGGTGGGGGGAGGGTCCGGCCGGGGCTCGCGCCAGTGGGGGGCGCGGGATGGTCCTACTGGTAGGCGGCGAACGCCCGGGTGAAGGCCAGCGGCTCCTGGAGGACGGAACTGCACGTCGCGTCGGCGTGGCCGACGGCGCCGCCGGCGCACTGCTTGTCGCGGGTGGAGGACCACATCGACAGCCAGCCGATCCCCTTCGACGTGGCGAAGTCGACCAGCTGCGTCGCGTCGTCGACCTTGAAGACCTCGGTCGTGACGTCGTTGACGCCGATCATCGGGGTGACCGCGACCGCCTTCCAGGCCGCCGCGTCGGAGAGCCCGAGCACCCCCTTGATCTGGGCCTGGGTCGCGGTGGCGGCCTGAATGGCGTACTGGCCCATGTCACCGCTGTACGCCGGCCCGTAGTCCATCGCCATGATGTTGACGGCGTCGATCCGCACCCCGTTCCTCCTGGCGTCGGCGAGCAGGTCCACGCCCGGCTGGGTCAGCCCCTCGGGCATCACGGGCAGCGTGAACGAGACGTCCAGACCGGGGTGGGACTTCTGCAGCCCCGCGATCGCCCGCGCGCGGCGGGTGTTGGCGGCGGTGTCCGGCAGGGCCGCCCCCTCGATGTCGAAGTCGACCTTGGTGAGCTCGTACTCGTCGATGACCTTGCCGTACGCCGCGGCGAGGGCGTCGGCGGAGGAGCAGTTGAGCGCCAGCTCGTGCCCGGCCGCGCCGCCGAAGGACACCCGTACGTCACCGCCCTTGGCGCGCAGGGCGCCGATCTGGGCGGCGACCTTGTCCTGGGCGAGGTCGGTGACGCCGCCCCAGAGCGGGGCGCAGGAGCCGCCCGAGGTGATGAAGGCGAGGTTGAACTCCTTCACCCCCGTCCTGCTCGCGGTGTCGAGCATGTCGTACGCCGGGTGGAGCGAGGTGTCGATGTACGGGGCGAAGCGGCCACCGGTGCCCGCGCCTCCGCCGGCCGGCGGGGTCGGCGTCACGGGCGCGGTCGGCGTCGCGGGCGGGGTCGGCGTCGCGGGCGGGGTCGGCTTGGTGGTGGGGGCCGGACTCGCCGTGGGGGTGGGCTGCTCGGTGGGGCGGCCGCTGGGCCGGGGCGTCGCCCCGCTGTCGACGGAGCACTTCGCCTTGTTGATCAGGCAGCCGGACGGGTCGCCCGCCGCACCGCTGGCGCTGGTCACGAAGCCGACGGTGACCGACGCGCCGGGTGCCAGCTGCTTGTTCCAGCTCGCCGGGCGCACCGTGACGTGCTGTCCGTCCACGGTGTGGTCGCCGTTCCAGAGGGAGCCGATCCTCGTACCGGCGGGCAGGTCGAATTCGAGCGTCCACTCCGACTCGGCCTTGTCGGTGGCGTTGGTGACGACGTACTGACCGGTGTAACCGCCCTCCCAGGCGCTGGTCCTGGTGTAGGCGGCACCCACAGCGGCGGCCTGCGCGGTTCCGGTGAGGGCGAACGCCGCGCCGCCGATCACCGCGGCCGTCACGACCGCGCCGATCGCTCTGGTCCTGCCGCTCGCCCTGCGCCGGTGCGTTGTGCTGCCCATGACGTGCCTGCCTCTGTGTTACTGGGGGGTTGGGGGTGCGGCAGCACGCTAGCCGGACCGAAACGGACAAACGTCCGCTACGGGACGGCCGTTGCGGATCTTAGGGTCCGCTTAAGGAAGCCATCGGAACGGATTAATGTCGGAACGGAGCGATGAACGGGGCTCACCGGCGGCCGGAGCGGGCCGTCCGTCCCTGCTCGGCCGTGCGGCCGCGCCGCCGCCCCAGCCGGTGGCCGCGCCGGCTCTCGGGGGCGCGTCGCCCGTCCAGGCCGATCCAGACGCGGACCTCCGTACCCCCGAGGACCGAACGGCCGATACGGACGTCACCGCCGGTCGACTCGGCGACCCGGCGCACGATGTCCAGGCCGAGCCCCGTCGAACCGTCCCGGGCACCGCTGTTGCCGCGGGCCAGGGCCGCCTCGGGGTCGGCGATGCCGGGGCCCGCGTCGGAGACCAGCACGATCACCGCGTCGTCGCCGTTGTGCACGTCGACCGAGAAGGCGGTGCCCTCCGGGGTGTGCCGGAAGACGTTGCCGAGCAGCGCGTCGAGGGCGGCGACCAGCTCCGGGCGGGCGACCGGGATGCGTACCGGCCGGTCCACTCCCGCGACCCGCACCTTGCGGTCCTCGTCCTCGGCGAGCGCCGACCAGAAGTCCATCCGCTCCCGGACGACCTCGGAGGCGTCGCATCCGGCGCCCGGCCCGGTGGCCTGGGTCTGGGGCTTGGCCTCCCGGGCGGTACGGATGATGGTGTCGACCTCCCGCTCCAGCTGCTCGACGGCGGCCCTGGTCTGGTCGGCGGCCGGGCCGTCCCCCAGCGAGGCCGCGTTGAGCCGCAGCACGGTCAGCGGGGTACGCAGCCGGTGGGAGAGGTCCGCGGCCAGTTCGCGCTCGTTGGCGAGCAGCTGGACGACCTGGTCGGCCATCGAGTTGAACGCGGTGGCGGCCGACCTGAGCTCGGTCGGCCCCTCCTCGGGCACCCGTGCCCCGAGCCTGCCCTCCCCCAGGTCGTGCGCGGCGCGCGCGAGCCGCTGCGCGGGCTGCACCATGCGGACGCCGAGCCGGTCGGCGACCGCCACCGAACCGACGATCAGCGCGAGGCCCACCCCGGCGAGGACGAGCCAGGCGGTCGCGACACCGTTGGAGACCTCGCTCTCGGGCACGTACAGCTCGACGATGGCGATCCCGCCGGTGCCCAGGGCGGTCGGCTGCAGCAGCACGGAGCCGCCCGGGACCTCCGCGATGGTGGCCCGCCCCATGTCGCGGGTCATGCGCAGGTCGTCCTCACCGGCCCGCTGGGTACCGATCTCCAGGGCCTCGCCGCCCGGCCCTCCGGAGGCGGGTACGGCGGGCACGTGGACGGCCATCCGCCCGGTGGAGCCGTCCTCGGTGGTGGCGACGGCCCGCTCCAGCTGGTCCCGGTCCGTGGTGATGGCGAGGGCCGGGCCGAGGGCGGCGGCCCTCCGCTCGGCGTTGCTGAAGGCCCGGTCCCGCGCCATCTCCTTGATGACGAGTCCGAGCGGTACGGCGAAGGCCACGACGACCATCACGGTCACCGCCAGGGCCACCTTGACGAGCGCCCACCTCACCGCGGTCCCGCCCCGCCCCGGCGGCTCCCGTCGGCCCCGCCCGTCCGGTCCGGCGGCACGCCCGGGCCGCTCGCCCTCACTGCGGGGGCTCCAGCTTCACCCCGACGCCCCGGAGCGTGTGCAGATAGCGGGGTTTGGCGGCCGTCTCGCCCAACTTGCGCCGCAGCCACGAAAGATGGACGTCGATGGTCTGGTCGTCGCCGTACGACTGCTGCCACACCTCGGCGAGGAGTTCCTTGCGCCCCACGACCACCCCGGGCCGCCCGGCCAGGAAGGCCAGCAGGTCGAACTCCCGCCGGGTCAGGTCCAGCTGGACCCCGTCCAGCTCGGCGGAGCGCCGCAGCGGGTCGATGGACAGCCCGCCGACCTGGATGAGCCTGCTCGGCGGCGCCTCGCCCGCCGACGCGCGGGCGCGCCGCAGCACGGCGGCCATCCGCGCGGACAGGTGCTCCACCGAGAACGGCTTGGTGAGGTAGTCGTCGGCGCCGTCGTTGAGGAGCCGTACGATCTCCGCCTCGTCGTCCCGCGCGGTGGCGATGATCACCGGTACGTCGGTGATGCCGCGCAGCATCTTCAGCGCCTCGGACCCGTCGAGATCCGGCAGACCGAGGTCCAGAATGACGACGTCGAAGCGGAAATGGGCCACTTCGCGCAACGCCTCCAGGGCAGTGCCGACGCTCCGTACGGTGTGGGAGGCCTCGGTCAGATGCCGGATGAGGGCGGAGCGCACGAACTGGTCGTCCTCGACCACGAGCACACTTGCCATGGGCCGCACCGTACGCCATACGGGGGAACCCGGGGACTGGTGGTGACGGCGGCGAGGGTGGTGCACTATGGCCCGGATGCGCAGAGGATTCATACACGCCGTGGCGTGGTCACTCGCCACGGGCGCGGCGGTGACCCTCTCCTGGTGGGGCGTGCACACCGTGATGGCCGGGACGGCGTACGACCCTCCGCGCGCCCTGCCCATCACCGCCGACCGTCCCGCCACCCCGGGCGCCGAGCCTCGGTCCTCCTCCACCCGGCGCCCCAAGGCCACTCCGTCCTCGCCGTCGCCGACGGCGGGGCCCGCCAGGAGCCGCACCCCTTCGGCCACCGCGTCGCGCGAACCGTCCGCGCCCCCGCCCTCCCCCACGCCGGAGAGGACCCCGTCCGCCTCGGGCAAGGTGAAGAGCTACTCCGTCGACGGCGGCCGCGTCGTCTTCGACATCGGCGCCTCCTCCGCCGAACTGGTGTCCGCGACACCGGCGTCGGGCTGGCAGATGCAGGTGTGGAAGCAGCCCACCTGGATCCGGGTGACGTTCAGCCGGGGCGGCCAGGAGATCGACGTCTTCTGCACCTGGCACGACCACGCCCCGCTGGTCCAGATCGACCGGCGCTGACCCGCGAGGGGGCGCCACCGGGGGCCCGCCGCATCACGGCGAGGACCGCTGCCACGACCGCGAGGGCCGGCGCGTCACCGGAACACGGACGCGGGCGGGGCGGGTGACGGCTTGGCGCTCGCGTCGGTGACCGCTGCCGCGCCGCCCGTGAAGTCGGCCAGCGCGCGGCCGTGTTCCACCCGCCCGGGATGCGGGTCGCTCGCCACCCGGCGGGTCAGCTCCGCGACCGGAAGCGGCACGTCGGAGGCGAGGAGGACGGCGTTGCCGAACCGGCGCCCGCGCAGGACGGTCGGATCGGCGGCGAGCGCCAGTTCGGGGAAGACGGCGGCGGCGGTGGCGATCTGGCCCCGCAGGTGCCCGAGCGGGGGCCCGTCGGCGAGGTTCGCCGCGTAGTGCCCGCCGGGCCTGAGCACCCGGCGCACCTCGGCGAGGAACTCCGCGCTGGTCAGATGGGCCGGGGTGCGGGCACCGCTGAACACGTCCGCGACGATCAGGTCGGCCCAGCCCTCCGGCAGCCTGCCGAGCCCGGCGCGGGCGTCGCCACCGCGCACGCGTATGCGGGCCCCCGGGTCGAGCGGCAGCGCGCGGCGCACCAGCTGGACGAGGAGGGCGTCCAGCTCGACGATCTGCTGGGTGGAACGGGGGCGGGTCGCGGCGGTGTAGCGGGCGAGGGTGAAGGCGCCGCCGCCGAGGTGCAGGACCTGCAGCGGGCGGCCCGCCGGCGCGGCCAGGTCGATGATGTGGCCGAGGCGCCGCTGGTACTCGAAGCTCAGATGCGCGGGGTCGTCGAGGTCGACGTGCGACTGCGGGGCGCCGTCGATGAGGAGGGTCCAGGCGCGCGGCCGCTCCCGGTCGGGGACGAGCTCGGCCAGCCCGCCGTCCACGGTCTCGACGACGGCTTCGGGGGACGCCGCCCGGCCGCGCTGCTTGTTCCTCGCCACCCGACCATTATCGGCGCCTTCGCGACAGCGCCGTACCGGCCCGGCCCGGTACGGGCCGGGCGGACGGCCGCTACCGGCAGTTGTCGGCGGCCTCGATCAGACGGGCCGCCTCGCCCAGCGCCTCGCGCAGCACCACGGGGTCGGTGACCGGCCCGGAGTCGGCGGGCGGCAGCAGCCATCCGGTGCCCATGACCGGCGGCTCCGGCGCCACCCCGGGGATGCGCAGGCCCCGTCCGGAGGTCTGCGTACAGGCGCTGCCCGGCACGTCCCAGGCGGCCGCGGTGCCGGGCGGCACCAGGAAGCCGAGGGTGTCGCAGGCGCCGTCGTGCAGCACCGGGCCGACCGCCGGGGCGCCGCCCCGGCGGAGGATGTCGACGGCCTCCAGGCCCTGCCGGGCCGGGACGGTCACCAGGTCAGGGGGCTCGCAGACGGCGTCCGGGTGCGGAGCGCCGGATTCCGGCGTCGGCCGGTGCTGTGCGTCGGTCCGCGATGCGCCGCCGTCGCGCGGGCTCGCCTCCATGCCGACCTCCAACAAGGGATCCCTCCTCGCTCGAGTCCCCGTGTGGAGACACACTCCGTCTCTCCGCATGGTTCAACGCCCAAAAGCGTCAACGGCTACGGCGGCACGCCGCCGCAAAGGATGGCAGTTCATGGCGGATCGTGGGTGAGATATCCCGTTTGTAGCCAAACACTGTGTAGGCGGCCAGTCACAGCAGGTACGTTCTTGCTCCGCCGGAGCAACGGCTACGCAGGAGAGGGCTCGGCCATGGCGTCGTCACGGGCAGTTCCCAATCCGGTCTTCCGTCGACTGCGCGGGCAGCGCTCCCCCGCGGAGTTCGCTGCCGCGGTCCGCAGGGCCGCCAGGGAGATCGGCGAGCAGGTGGCGTGCGACGCCCGGTACATCGGGCGCGTGGAGTCGGGCGAGATCCGCTGCCCCAACTACGCGTACGAGCGGGTGTTCCTGCACATGTTCCCCGGACTGTCACTGACGGATCTGGGGTTCGCCGCGCGGGAACACGTACGGGGCCGGGGGGCGCGGGCCACCGCTGCCGAGCCGGCTCCAGAGATCACCATCCGGAACGATGAGGAGAGCGACGTGCTGCGTCGCGCATTCATGACGAGCGGCACCGCCACGGTGGCGGCCGCCTCGCTCGGGCTGGGCGGCCTGGGGACCATCCCCGCGCCCCGGGCCGGCGGCAGGTTCGGCGAGGCGGAGGTCGAGGCCGTCGAGCACGCCGTACGGCAGATCCGCCTGCTCGACGACCGGCACGGCGCCGACGGGCTGTACCGCAGAGCCGCCGAACCCCTGCGCAGCGCCTACGCCCTGCTCGACGCGGGATCGGCGCTCCGCCGGTCGACGACCGACCGGATGCACACCGGCGCCGGCGAACTGGCCCTCTCGGTGGGCTGGCTGGCCCACGACTCGGGCCGGCTGGAGGACGCGCGCTCGCACTACGCGGAGGCGCTGGCCACCGCGCGCGTGGCCGGCGATCCGGCGCTGGAGGCCCACGCGTTCTCCAACACGTCCTTCCTGGCCAGGGACGCGGGCCGGCCCCGGGAGGCGGTGCGGGCCGCGCAGGCCGGCCAGCAGGCGGCCAAGCACCTCTCGTCGGCGCGGCTGCTGTCGCTGCTGGCCCTGCGGGAGGCCGGCGCCTGGGCCGGGCTGGGCGACCGGACGGCGTGCGAGGAGGCGCTGGGCCGGGCCCACACGCTGTTCGCGCGGGGGCCCGCCGACGCGGACCCCGAGTGGATGTCCTTCTTCGGCGAACCCGAACTAGAGGCTCTGGAGGCCCAGTGCTGGTCCGCCCTGGGCGACTGGACCCGCGCGGCGCGGCACGCGCACCGGGCGACGCTCCTGCAGAACCCGCACTTCACCCGCAACCTCGCGCTGTACCGGGCGCAGCTGGCGGTGGACCTGGCGCGCGGCGGCTCGCCCGAGGAGGCGGCCGCGGTCGGCCAGCGGGTACTGGACCTGCTGGACGACGTCCAGTCGAGCCGCATCGAGGCGATACTGGCCGAAGCGGCCCGGGTCCTGGCCCCGCAGCGCGGCACGCTGTCGGTCGCGGCGTTCCTGGACCGACGCAGGGCCCTGGGCGACGGATAGCTTCCGCGTCCGGCCGGTCAAGGGCGGACCGGAGCGCTCTTCCGGGCGCACCGGCCGACGGGAACGGGCGGCCGGGACCGAAGTGCCGCCCGGCCCCGCTCCCCGGGCTCTCCCGTCTCCCCGTCTCCCCGGGCTCCCCGTCTCCCCGGGCTCAGGCCTCCGTCTCCAGGTGGCCGGTGTCGTTCCAGCGCTCGATCGCGGGGGCGCCGTAGGCCCAGCCCAGGCCGGACAGGCTCGTCGGGTCCAGCCGGATGCGGGCGGCGAAGGAGACGTCCTCCCCCAGCCAGCGCGCGGCGATCGAGCGCAGGATGTGGCCGTGGGCGAAGACCAGGACGTCACGGTCGGCCGAGCGCGCCCATCCGACGATCTCGTCCGCGCGGGCCGAGAGCTGCGCCAGGGTCTCGCCCCCCGGCACCCCGTCGCGCCAGATGAGCCAGTCCGGCCGGTCCGCCTTGATCTCGGCCGGCGTCATCCCCTCGTACCCGCCGTAGTCCCACTCCATCAGCGCGTCCCACGGCTCGGCCCGGTCGCCGAAGCCGGCCAGTTCGCAGGTCTCCCGCGCGCGGACCAGCGGACTCGTACGGATCTCGAAGCCGTCGAGCCCTTCCCACGGACCGCGGTGCAGCCGCGTGCCGAGCAGCTTGGCGCCACGGCGGCCCTCCTCCAGCAGCGGTATGTCCGTCCTGCCGGTGTGTTTGCCCAGGAGCGACCATTCGGTCTGGCCGTGCCGGGCGAGCAGGATGCGCGGTGCCATGGGGCTCTCCCTGAAGTTCACAATTCGGTGCTCGTACATCATCGCGCACATGAACACGGGGCGACCCGGCGGCAACCCCCGTCACGATCCGCGCGTCCCTGACTGGGGAGTGTTCGCGCAGCGGCGTCGCCCGCGCGGACGCCGCGAGGCGGTCCCGCTCCGGGCGGACACGCCCGGGACCTGCCCGGTCCGGCCGTTCGCGGCCCCGTCCGGAGGGGGTCCGCGGGCCGGCGAGCCGCCGACCGGACCACGGCCGGACCTTCGGCCGGGGGAAGCCGCAGGACACAGGGGGAGCGCCCGGATGCCGCACACCGCCACCACCGCGAGGCCGGCCGCGCCGCCGTACGGCCGGCCCCGCTGGTGGACCGAGCTCGCGCTGATCGCCGTCGTCTACACGGCCTACTCGGGCGGACGGCTGCTGGCCCGCGGCGACGTGTCCACCGCCGTCGGCCACGGCCTGGCGATCCTGCGGCTGGAGCGGGACCTGGGCCTGAACGCGGAGCACCCGCTCAACCGGCTCTTCACCCACACCCCGGCGATCGGGATACCGGCCGACTTCGCCTACGCCTCGCTGCACTACCTGGTCACGCCGGCGGTCCTGGTCTGGCTGTTCCGCCGCCGCCCGGCCCGCTACCGGGCCGCCCGTACCTGGCTGATGCTCTCCACCCTGCTGGGGCTGGCCGGCTTCACCCTGATGCCCACCTGCCCGCCCCGCCTGCTGGACCCGGGGTACGGGTTCGTCGACACCATGGCCCGGTTCAGCGGGTACGGCTGGTGGGGCGGCGAGGCGAGCGCGCCGCGCGGCCTGGGCGGCCTGACCAACCAGTACGCGGCGATGCCGAGCCTGCACGTCGGCTGGGCGCTGTGGTGCGGCGTGATGCTGTGGCGGCACGGGCGGACGCCGCTTCTGAGGTCCCTGGGGGTGCTTTACCCGCTGCTCACCGTGGTGGTGGTGATGGGCACGGCGAACCACTACTTCCTCGACGCGGTCGCGGGCGTCGCCGTCATGGGGGCGGGGATGCTGCTCACAGGGCCCGCGACGCGGCTCGCGGACCGGGTGCGGAACCGTTTCGTCAGCCCTTCGACCCCCATGGGGCCCCCGTTTGTCAGTGGCGGATGCGAGACTTCCGCGGGTGAGCGAATCCCTGGGCAGCGGACCACCTCGGCCTCCGCAGACGACACTCCGGCAGCAGCTCGCTGAGCTGCGCGGCCCCGCCACCGCGCCGCATCCGCTGGATGCCCGCGCGCTGGCGGCACTGGCCGCCAACCCCGGCTGCCGCCGCCGGGCGCTGCTGGACGGCGCAGGGGTGGACAAGGCCGCGCTGGCGTCCGCCCTCGGATCGCCGTCCGGTTTCGGACAGTCCCAGTTCGCCTTCATGCGGGGGCATGCCTTCGAGGCCAGGGTGAAGGCCGACGGCGGCACCGAGCTGATGCGGTTGCTGGGCGTGGACGAGGCCCAGGACGTGCGGGTGCCCGACCTGTCGGCGGCCGGCCCCGAGGGCCGCGCCGCACGGACCGCGCTGGCCCTGCGCGAGGCCACGGCGGCGGGCGCCTGGTCGCTGCTGGACCATCCGATGCTGGTGCTGGAGGTGGCCGGCTCCCCGGTGTACCTGGAGCCGGACGCGGTGGTGGTCCACCCCGGGGGGCAGTGGACGGTCGTCGAGATCAAGTCGTTCCCGATGATCGACGGCGCGGCGGACGCGGCCAAGGTGGGTGCGGCGGCCCGGCAGGCCGCGGTGTACGTCCTGGCGCTGGAGCGGGTGGCGGCGCTCACCGAGGGGGCGCGGACGGCGCACTCGGCGCTGCTGGTCTGCCCCAAGGACTTCTCCAACCAGCCGACCGGCTCGGTCGTCGACGTACGCAAGCAGCTGTCGGTGACGCGCCGCCAGCTGGCCCGTCTCACCCGGATCGAGGACATCGCGGGGGCGCTGCCGGAGGGGACCACCTTCGACCTGGACTCCTGCTCGGCGGAGCAGCTCACGGCGGCCGTCGAGTCGGTGCCGTACGCCTACGCGCCGGAGTGCCTGGCCGCGTGCGAGCTGGCGTTCCACTGCCGCTCCGGGGCCCGGCGGTCGGGTGCGGTGGAGGCGCTGGGCCGCTCGGTCCGCGGTGAGCTGGGCGGGCTCACGACGGTCGGCGAGGTGCTGGCGGCGGCGCGCGGCGAGGCGGGCGACCCGGAGGACCCGGCGGTCGCGGCGCTGCGGCGGGCGGCGGCGCTGCGGGCCGAGTCGCTGGCGGCGGCCGGTACCGTCCCCGGGCCGCGGCCCGGGGACGTGGAGGTGGCCGAATGTCGTTGATCTCCACACTGGCGCGGCTGGAGGCCGTCGAGTCGGGCCGGGCGCAGCCGCTCGCCACGGTGCGGCACCGGCACGTCTCCGAGCGGCCCCTCGTCCTGGTCCCGCTGACGACCTCGGGCGAGGCGGGCGCGCCGCTCGGGGCGCTGGTCGGGACCGATCCCGACCGCCCGACGCTGCTGGTGGTGCCGCAGCCGCGCGACCGGGACCTGCGGTTCGCGTTCCTGGCGGACCTGGCCGAGGCGGTGCTGCCGCATCTGGACGGGTACGCCGACGACGTCGAGGCGGCCGAGCGGAACGAGACCGACCCGGAGACGGGCAGGAAGGTCAAGGTCGAGGTCGAGCTGTGCGCGGACGCGCCGCAGCTGGTCGTGCCCAGCCGGGCGGGCATCGAGTACGTCCGGCTGCTCGGCCGGTCGATGAGGTTCCGGCGCACGGCGGAGCAGGACACGGAGGGGACCACGACGCCGTTCCCCGCGCCGCCGCGGGTGCCGCTGCTGGGCCGGTGGCTGACGCACTACGGCGAGCGGGCCCGGGTGCCGGGCTCGTCGCTGCTGCTGGCGGCGACGGATCTGCTGAACCGGCACTGGGCGACGGGCCAGTCCTCGCTGGAGGACCAGCACCTGGGGGCGCTGCTCGCCTGGATCGACCCGCCCGCGGGCGGGTCGGGGGCCGAGGCGGCGCTGCGGGCGGAGCTGGCACGGGACCGTGAGGGCCTGCTGGAGTGCCCGCCGGCCGGGCCGGCGACGGACCCGGCGTTCGACAACCGGCTGCTGGCGCCGGCGATCGAGCGGTACGACCGGGCGCGGCAGCGGCTCGCCTCGGCGGAGGACGGCGAGACGGCCGACGAGCGCCTGGGAGAGCTGCACCGGGCCGAGCGGGAGATCCGGCGGCTGATCCTGGAGCAGCTGCGGCCGACGTGGGAGGCGGTGTGGCGGAGCCTGGAGCTGGTGCGTGCGCTGCCGCCGGGAGCCCGGGTGGCGGACCGCTGGACCCGGGACCGCTGGTCGTTCACCGGTCACCGGGACCGGGTACGGGCCGGTGAGCCGCCCCAGCCGCGCCGGGACGACGCGGTGACGGCGGCGCGGAAGCTGGCGGCGCGCGAGGGCGCGCAGGCGCAGCTGGAGGCGCAGGAGGCGCTGGACGATCCGCTCGTGCTGGCGGGCCGGCGGCTGTCGGGCGAGGCGTTCACGGCCGAGGTGACGGAGGTGACGATGGCGTGGACGGAGTCGAAGCGGCCGTCGCCCCGGCCCCTGCTGACCGTCCGGACGGACGACCTGCCGCATGTGGGTGAGCGGGTGAAGGTGTACCGCTCGCTGGAGGGCAGGCCCCAGTCGGCGGAGTTCGTCCGCCATGAGGACGACGGGGCGTTCGTGCTGCGGCTGCTGGACCGGATGGGCCGCTCCCGGGAGCCGGCGGAGGGCTCGGTGCCGCAGAAGGGCGAGCGGATCGCGTGGACGCTCTTCGAGCACGACCAGCGGGTGGGCCCGAAGCTGCCGGACCCGGAGGAGACCCCCTGGACCCACGGCGGTCCTCCCGCCGGGTCCGACTCCCCCGAGAGCCCCGACCCCGTGACCCCGGAGGATCTGCTGTGACGTCCGTGTCGTTCCTTCCCCCTCGCGAGCCCTCCGCCGGCGGGGACCCCTCGGCGGAGGCGGCCCGGGCCACCGACGCGATCCTCGCGGACACCCTGCACGGTGACGCCCGGGGAGTCGTCGTGGACTCCCCGCCGGGCGCCGGGAAGTCGACCCTGGTGGTGCGGGCCGCGCTGGAGCTGGCGGCGGCGGGGCGGCCGCTGATGGTGGTGGCGCAGACCAACGCCCAGGTGGACGACCTGGTGCTGCGGCTCGCCGAGAAGGAGCCCGGTCTGCCGGTGGGCCGGTTGCACAGCAATGACACGGACCCGTACGACAAGGCGCTCGACGCGCTGGACAACGTACGGACGTCGGCGAAGGCGGCGGACCTCGCCGGGCTCGACGTGGTCATCTCGACGGCGGCGAAGTGGGCGCATGTGAAGGGCGTCGAGCCGTGGGGGCACGCGATCGTCGACGAGGCGTACCAGATGCGGTCGGACGCGCTGCTGGCCGTGGCGGGGCTGTTCGAGCGGGCGCTTTTCGTGGGCGACCCGGGGCAGCTCGACCCGTTCTCCGTCGTCGGGGCGGACCAGTGGGCGGGGCTGTCGTACGACCCGTCGGCGAGTGCGGTCTCCACCCTGCTGGCGCACAATCCGCTGCTGCCGCAGCACCGGCTGCCGGTCTCCTGGCGTCTCCCGGCGTCGGCCGCGCCGCTGGTGTCGGACGCCTTCTACCCGTACACCCCGTTCCGCAGCGGGACCGGTCCGGGCGACCGGCGGCTGTCCTTCGGGGTGCCTTCGGACGGCTCGGGTCCCGACCGGGTGCTGGACGAGGCGGCCGAGTCGGGGTGGGGCCTGCTGGAACTGCCCGCCCGGCACACGCCGCGCACGGACCCCGAGGCGGTGCGGGCGGTGGCGCTGGTGGTGCGGCGGATGCTGGACCGCGGGGGTGCGGCGGTCTCCGAGCGCTCGCCGGACCCGGTGCCGCTGACACCTGACCGGGTCGCCGTCGGCACGGCCCACCGGGACCAGGCGGCGGCGGTACGGGCGGCCCTCGCCGAACTGGGCGTCGCGGGAGTGACCGTGGACACGGCCAACCGGCTCCAGGGCCGGGAGTACGACGTGACCGTGGTCCTGCACCCGCTGTCGGGCCGGCCGGACGCGACGGCGTTCCACCTGGAGACGGGCCGGCTGTGCGTGCTGGCCTCCCGCCACCGCCACGCGTGCGTCGTGGTGTGCCGCGCGGGGGTCTCGGAGCTCCTGGACGAGCACCCCTCGACGGAACCGGTCCAGCTGGGCGTGACGGTCAAGTTCCCGGACGGCTGGGAGGCCAACCACGCCGTGCTCTCCCACCTGACGGAACACCGCGTCAGCTGGCGCCCCTGACCCGCCCCGGCGGAGGGGGACTCCGCGTGAGCCGGTGCCCACGGGATGCCCTTGCGCGGGGCGGGACAATGGACGGTGGCCGGTGGCCGGCCCGGTGCGAGGAGGAGAGAACACATGGCGGAGACCGAGCGCAGCGAGCAGCGGCGGCTGAGGCCGGCGCCCCTGCTTTTCGAACCTGCGGACGCCGCCGCCGATCCCGAGCACTTCTTCGACCTGGAGTCCATCGACGACCCCCACGAGTTGCTGGGCCGGTCCACCGAGCTGGCCCTGGCGTTCCGGGCGGCGGCCGACCGGGCCATGGAGTTCCAGGCGATCGCGGCCGCGCAGCTCGCGGACCCGCGCCGGTTCGACCGGCTGACCCCGACGGAGATCGCCCGGCGCGCCGAGTGGACCGAGGACTACGCCCGGCGGATGGTCGAGTTCGGCCGGGACCTGCTGCGTGACGGCGGCCGCTCCGAGGAGTAGGAGCCACGGGGCCACGGCGCCGGGGGACCACGGGAACCACGGGAGCCGGGGGAGCCGGGGGAGCCGGGGGAATCACGGGCTGCGGGGGCCGGGGGAATCACGGGGCCGGCGCAGCCGGGTGCACAAGGGGTCGCGGGGGCCTCTGGGACGACAGGGGCGGAAAGTAGCCCTGGGCATATGCCGAGGGCGAAAGATACTCCTGGCCGACGCGCCGTGTCCTCGTTTCCGGCAACTCCGCGCAACGGAAACGTCACTCCCGGTACACCTTGTGTCATGAGCGCATGGCTGCGAGACGAATCCCCCTTGAGCCCGGCAGACGGCGACGCCGACGAGCGGCGCCGTGACATCTTCCGGTTCCTGCGCGACGAGGGGCGGCACCAGACCGCACAGGTCACGTCGGCCGGCGCCGACTGGCTGGCGTCGGCGGCGGCGTACCCCCGCTCCACGCTCGCGCTGTGGGAGGCCCGGCCCACCGCTCCCGCGGTGCTGCCCTGCGGATCCGTCTTCGATGTCGTGAACGTCCCGTCGGTCTTCGGCCGGCGGATGCTCGACCGGCTGTGGGAGGACGGCCCCGGCTCGGGTCCGGTCGCCGTGCACCGCGGCCGGATGCTGCTGTTCACCGCCCCCGGCACGGCCCACCGGCTGCCCTCGCTCCTCGACTGGGAGGAGTGGGGCGAGGCGGTCCCGCCGATGTTCTGCCACGGTTCGGGCGACGCGGTGACGATCCCCCCGATGGCCCCCGGCGCGGCGGGCTGGCCCCGCTGGGTGGTCGCCCCCGACGCCCGCCACCCCTGGCTGCCAGGACCCGAGGTCATGCTCTGGGCCTGCGTCCGGGCGGTCCGGGCGGCCTCCGCCGGGGACGTGCGGGTATCGATTTTTCCTGCGCCCGATCAGGATGCTAAGGTCTACGACGTCAGCAGGCGCCGCTAGCTCAGTTGGTTAGAGCAGCTGACTCTTAATCAGCGGGTCCGGGGTTCGAGTCCCTGGCGGCGCACAGACGGGAAAAGCCCCTCGCGGAAGCGAGGGGCTTTTTCGTTCGTCTCCTCCGGTGGCCCCGGCCCGGCCCCCGTCACTTCGTGGCGGTGACCTTCACCGTCCACACACCCGTGGGAGTACGGTCCGACACCTCCACCCGCGTCCCCTCCCCCGGCACGGTGAACGTCTCCCCCAGCCCCAGCGGCGCGTCCGCCAGCGGCGGGTACACCGAGCGGTCCCAGCACGCCTCGGTGGCCGGATGCGTGTCCACCACCTCGATCGGCCCGGTCCCCGAGGCCGCCTCGTTGCGGACCCGGTAGATGAGCACCCCCTCGGTGCAGGTGCCCCGGTCGTTCCCCGTCGCCCCGCGCGCCTCGATCGCCAGGGCGGTGTTCTCGCCGGTCCTGACCACCGCCAGCCGGGTGCCGACCGATGTGCCCCACTCCGGCGCAGCCCCGAGGGGCTCCAGCGAGAACGGCTCCCCGCCCCTGCCCCGTACGCAGTGGACCTGCCGGCGGTCCAGCCAGCCCAGCTTCCACTTGTGCCAGCCGAAGAGCTCCGGGGAGAGGGCGAACTGGCTGCCCATCACGTCCCAGTCCCCCACATGGGTGTCCCAGTCACCCTTGCCGTCCACCGGCCGGTGGTACAGGTCCGGGAGGTCGAAGACGTGCCCGGTCTCGTGGGCCAGGACGTTGCGGTCCGGCGGGTGCCGCTCGAAGACCGTGACCACCCGCCTGATGTCCGCGCCGTCGGCACGCAGCGGAGTCTCCAGGTTGACGACCTTCGTCGCGTCGGAGTCCACCCCCGGCGCGTCGGGGTCGGCGACCAGATAGACGATGTCGTAGCGCGCGAAGTCCACCTCCGGGTCGGCCGCCGCGACGGCGTCCCGCAGGTACGCGGCCCGCTTCCGCGCGTCCCAGTCGCGCTGTATGGCGTACGAGGTGGAGGAGTGCGGCATCTCGATCCACTCACGCCGCAGATGCGGCCGCAGGGTGAACTTGCCGTACGACGCGCGCTGGAAGAACCGGCTGGTCTCCGGGAAGTAGTCGGTGGCGATCTCCTCCGGCGTGGTCAGCGGCCGGGAGTCCGGAAACGACAGGAAGACCATGACCGCGTCGAGGGAGCGGGCCGGTTGCGGGTAGGCGGCGTTCCAGGTGTCCAGGCCCAGCGAGTGATGGGCCCCCGTGCGCGGCAGCGCGCACGGCCCCGCGGTGGAGCCGGCCGCGGCGGGGCCCGCCACGAGCCCCGTGGCGGCCAGGGCGAGGAGGGAGAAGAGGCCCGCGGCGGCGGAGCGCAGGCGCAGGCGTTCCACTCCCTCGGGTGTCTGCTGACCCTCCACGTCGACCTCCGGTGCGGAATGCGGGAACGTCTCACCACCCTGTGCAGATTTGTCGCATTACGCCCTGTTCCGATGCCCCACTCGGGTGAGGGGCCGACACGCCGCGCCCATTCAGGTAGTTCACGGACAGTCACAACCGATCACGCCAGGACCGCCCCGGGCCACACCCGTGCAGAAACGATCGGCCCGGGGCGCGAGGTGGGGCGCCTCACACCGTCCACGCTCCTCTCACGCGTGCACAGCGCTGGAACGCCCGGCGCGCCTGCCTCTATGATCGGCACACTTTCCTTGGCTGACCATCCCGACCACATCTGTGCGTCACAACTGCCCTGCGGGAGCGAGCGGTGAGCGGAACCTCAGAAGGACCGGGACCTGCGGCAGTCTCACCATGCGGTGTCGCCCGCCCGGCGGTCACGGAGCGTCACGCATCCGGCGGTGTCGCGGACGCTGCCCGGCGCGGCCCGGCGGGTCCCGCGCCGGACCACGAAACGGACGGCGGACCGGGCCACGAACCGGGCGGCGGAGCGGGCCACGGACCGGACCGGGCGCCGTCCGCCGACCGGGGTCCGCAGACGGACCGGCGCCCGGAGACGGACCGGAGACGGGACCAGGACACCGACCGGGGCCGGGCCCCGGCGGCCGGAGGAGGGCCCGCCCCGGGCCGCGCCGGATGTCCCGGTGGGGACGCGCCCGCCCGGTCCGACGCCCCCACCGAACCGCGCGACTTCCGGGCCGCCTTCAACGCCGCCCACCTCGCGATGGCCGTCGTGGACCCCGAGGGCCTGGTCGTCACCGCCAACGACGCCCTCGGCTCCCTCCTCGGGACCGATCCGGTCTCCCTGCGCGAGCAGGCCGCCGCCGACCTCGTGGACCTGGCCTCCGACAACCGCACCTGGCACGCGTACCGCGAAGTTCTGGGCGGCCGCCGCTCCCGCTTCCGCTGCACCCGCCGGCTCAAGCACCCCGACGGGCGCTCACTGTGGGCGGAGGTCACCGTCTCCCCCGTACCGCGCAGCACCAAGGTCCTGCTGTCCATCGCGGACATCAGCGACCGGCGCGAGCTCCACGCGCGGCTGCGTCACCTCCAGATGCACGACCCGGTGACCCGGCTGCCCAACCGCACCCTGTTCTTCGAACGGTTGACGTCCGCGCTGGAGAACTCGGCCTACGACGATGGCGGAACAGGGCGGATCGGTCTGCTCTACCTCGACCTCGACGGGTTCAAGGCCATCAACGACACCCTCGGGCACCGGGTGGGCGACCGGCTGCTGGCAGCCGTCGCCTCCCGGCTCACCGAGTGCGCCGACAGCGACGGCTACACCCGCAGCGGCGGCCATCTGGTGGCCCGGCTCGGCGGTGACGAGTTCGCGATCCTGGTCGAGGACTCCACCGGTACGGAACAGCTGGCCGATCTCGCCCGGGCCGTACTGGCCGCCGTCCAGCAGCCGTTCGACCTGGCCGGACAGCGGCTGTCCGTGTCGGCGTCCATCGGGGTCGTCGAGCGGGCCGCGATCGGCACCACGGTGACCGGGCTGATGCAGGCCGCGGACACCACGCTGTACTGGGCGAAGGCGGACGGCAAGGCCCGCTGGACGCTCTTCGACCCCGAGCGCAACGCCCACCGGATGACCCGTCAGGCGCTCTCGTCCACCCTGCGTCCGGCCGTCGAGCGGGGCGAGTTCGCCCTGGAGTACCAGCCCCTGGTCGGGATGGAGGACGGATCGGTCCGCGGGGTCGAGGCGCTGGTGCGCTGGAACCACCCGCAGTTCGGCACGCTGGCGCCGAATCGGTTCGTCGGTATCGCCGAGGAGGACGGCTCGATCGTGCAGCTCGGCCGGTGGGTGCTGCGCACCGCGTGCCGCCAGGCCCGGCAGTGGCAGAAGGACCATCCTCGGGAGCGGCCGCTCTTCGTCAGCGTCAATGTCGCCGTACGGCAGGTGTGGGACTCCGACCTGGTCGCGGACGTGGCGGAGATCCTCGCGGAGACCGGGCTCACCCCGCACCTGCTGCAACTGGAGCTGACCGAGTCCGCGGTCATGGGGTCGGCGGGCCGGCCGCTGCAGGCGCTGCAGGCGCTGAGCGACATGGGGGTGCGGATCGCGATCGATGACTTCGGGACCGGTTACTCGAACCTGGCGTACCTGAGCCGGCTGCCCGTCTCCGTACTGAAGCTGGACGGCTCCTTCGTCCGTGGGTTCCAGGACGAGGAGCACCCCAATCCGGCCGACGAGGTGATCGTGGAGGCCCTGGTCCAGCTCGCCCACCGGCTCGGGCTGACCGTCACGGCGGAGTGCGTGGAGACGTCGGGGCAGGCGGCGCGGCTGCGGCGGATCGGCTGCGACACCGGGCAGGGCTGGCTCTACTCGCGGGCGGTCGCCCCGGAGCGCATCGCGGAGCTGATCGAGGTCGCCGGGCCGGCGGTGTGAGGCTTCCCGGGCGGGAGAGGCGGCACGGCTGCGGACATGGGCCGCCCCCGCCCGGGGAGGTCTCCGGACGGGGGCGGGGCTCTGCGCGGACGGCCGCGGGCGGAAGGACGGCCGCGTACGGAAGGACGCCGTGCACGGAAGGACGGCCGCGGGCGGAAGGGCGGGCGCGTGTGGGCAGGCGAGCGCCGTCACACGCCCGTCACGCGACCGCCGTCAGGACGACGCCTGGGCGGCGAGGTCGGGGAGTCCGTAGGTGTCCGCGATCAGCTCGTAGTTGCGCAGCCGCACCTCGCCGCTGTGCGCGTGGACGATGATCATCAGCTCGCTCGCCGCGGTGCGCTTCTGGAGGTCGTTCAGTCCGTCGCGGACCGCGTCGGGCGTGCCGTGGACGATGTCGGACACCCAGCTGTCGACGAACTCGCGCTCCATGGGGCTGTAGGCGTACGCCTCCGCGTCCTCCGGGGTCGGCGTGAGGCCGGGGCGGCCGGAGCGCAGCTGGATCATGGACAGTGCGCCGGTCATCACCTGGCGGCGGGCCTCCCGCTCGTCGTCCGCGGCCAGCGCCGACACGCAGACCACCGAGTACGGCTCGTCCAGCACGGCCGAGGGCCGGAAGGAGCTGCGGTACAGGTCGAGGGCGGGCAGCGTGTTGCGGGCCGAGAAGTGGTGGGCGAAGGCGAACGGCATGCCCAGCGCGCCGGCCAGCCGCGCGCTGAACCCGGAGGAGCCGAGCAGCCAGACCGACGGCCGCCCGGTCGGGCCCTGCACCGGCCCGGGCACGGCGTGGATGCGGGAGTACGGGTGGCCGTCGGGGAAGTCGTCGTCCAGGAAGCGGATGAGCTCGGCGAGCTGCTGCGGGAAGTCGTCGGCGCCCTCGCCCAGCCGGTCGGTGCGGCGCAGTGCGGCCGCCGTCGCCCCGTCCGTGCCCGGCGCCCGGCCGAGGCCCAGGTCGACGCGGCCGGGGGCCATGGCCTCCAGCGTGCCGAACTGCTCGGCGATGACCAGCGGGGCGTGGTTGGGCAGCATGACGCCGCCCGAGCCCAGCCGGATGCGCTCGGTGTGGGCGGCGAGGTGCGCGAGGATCACGGCCGGGGAGGACGAGGCGACTCCGGGCATCGAGTGGTGCTCGGCCACCCAGTGCCGCTGGAAGCCCCGCCGCTCGGCCAGCCGGGCGAGCGCCACACTGTTGTTCAGCGCCTGGGTCGCGGTCAGGCCTCGGCCGACGGTGGCCAGGTCCAGTACCGACAGGGGTACGGGGGCGGTTCCGTACGCCGTGCCTCGGATCGCGTCGCTCGCGTCACTCACCGGTGAAGTCCCTCCTGCACATGAAGTAGGTCAGGACCAGTCAACAGGAGGGCGTCTCCGCTTATTCCCCCGGCCCCTCACCCGCGCCCCGCCGAGGCCGCGGATCGGGGTGCGCCGGGCCCCCGCACAGGACGGGGGGCAGGACCCACGGGGGCAGGGCCGGGACCGCGGCGCGCACGTCACTCCTTGCGGGCGAAGAGCGTGCCCAGCTCCTTGGACCAGGCGTCGCGGCGCTCCGCCAGCCGGAGCCCCTCCCAGACCGTCACCTGGTTCGCGGTGAGGACCGGCTTGCCGACCGCCTCCTCCAGCTCCGGCAGGTGCGCCACCGTGTGCAGGGCCGTGTCCGGTACGAGGACGGCCTGCGCCTCCGGCCGGTCGGCGGCCCGGACCAGCTCCAGCACCTGCTCGCGGCCCCAGGTCCCGACCTCGGCGGCGGTGACGATCCCGCCCGCCCGGGCGTCCACCACCTGGAGGCCGGCGGCCTCCAGGAAACGGACGAACAGAGCGGTCACGTCCGGCGGGTAGGTGGCCGCGACCGCGACCCGGGCCGCGCCCACCGCCCGCGCCGCGTGAACGAACGCGAACGACGTGCTGGAGGCCGGGAGCCCGGCCGCCACCGCCAGGGCGCGGATCTGCTCGTGCGCGCCGTCCCAGCCGCGGACGAAGGACCCGCTGGTGCACGCCCAGACCACCGCTTCGGCGCCGGAGAGCCGCAGCTCCTCCATCCCGACGGCGAGGCGCTCCGCCGACCCCATCTCCAGCAGGGCGTCGGCCCGGTGGGCGTCCTCGCCGATGTCGGTGTGGACGACGGGTACCCGGATGCCGTTCAGCAGCGTCTCGATGCGGGGGTAGTCGTCCTCGGCGGAGTGCCCGGGATACAGCAGTCCCACCGTCGTCATGTCACACCCTCCTGTCCTTCCGGCTCGGTCGTCGCCGTGGCGTGGAGCAGCAGCGCCTGGTACGGGCCGGCGGCGTGTGCGCCGATCCGGCGCAGCGCCGCCCCCATCGTGACCTGGTTCGCGGAGAGGACCGGCATGCGCGGTTCGGCCTCCAGTCGCGGGATCACGTCGTACGTCGGCGGATTGGTGCGACTGATGAAGAGCGCGTCCGACGCGCCCCCCACCGCCTGCCGTGCCATGCCCGCCACGGAGCGGTCGGCACCTTCCAGATGTGCCTGGTCGCAGGCCGGGGAAGGCCCGCCCCGTGACGGTTGCCCCGGCTTCCTCCGGATACTCCTCCAGCGCGTGCGTCACCGATTCGGTGCAGGGGGTGACCAGGGCGATCCCGGTGACGCCCCGTTCCGGCGGCGCTTCGAGGAGCGCCCCCGACGTGGTGACCGAGGGCACGGCGCCGGCCCGGGTGATGGCCTCGCACATCGCCCGTTCGCCCGCCACTCCGCCGACGAGGCTGCCGGAGGCGCAGGCGTAGGCGACGACCTCGGGCCCGGAGGCCGACAGCGCCCGCGTGGCGTCGCCCAGGGTCTCGTGCTCGCTGACCGGCCGGGCCAGGTCGAGCGAGACCTCCACCGGCACGTAGGGCGTCCGGGTCGGATGGAGCGGAATGTCGTCGGGCACCCACCGCCACAGCTCGCGGTCGGGCGCGAAGTCGAACGGCGCGACGACCCCGACGCCGCGCTGCGGGCGCGGCCCGCCCAGGAAGGAGATGTCCACCGTCGGGCCCCCAGCCTCTTGTTGACGAAGGCAGGTTCGGGTGCGAGCGTGGTCAATCCGCATATCTCGGACGCCTCGAAACGGGGTTCCTGCCGATGCCGTTGCCGACACTCCTGGTCCTGGAGGCCGACCCTCCGCCCCGCCTCGGGCAGCTCACCGGACGCGTCCGTGTCCGGTACGCCGACGAGCGCGCCCTTGCCTCCGAGCTGCCCGGGGCCGACGCGCTGCTGGTGTGGGACTTCACCTCCGACGCGGTACGGACGGCCTGGCCCGGCGAGGGGCCGCGGCCGCGCTGGGTGCACACGCCCAGCGCCGGGGTCGACCGGCTGATCTGTCCTGAACTGGTCGCTTCGGAGACGGTGGTGACCAACGCCCGGGGCATCTTCGAGGAGCCGATCGCCGAGTACGTGGCGGGGCTGGTCCTGGCCATGGCGAAGGACCTGCCCGGCACGCTGGAGCTGCAACGGCAGCGGCGCTGGCGCCACCGCGAGAGCCTGCGGGTCGCGGGCAGCCGGGCGGTGGTCGTCGGGACGGGACCGATCGGCCGGACCGTGGCCTCCACCCTGCGCGCGCTCGGGGTGCGGACCGCGCTGGCGGGACGTACCGCGCGTCCCGGTGTCCACGGGGCCGACGAGCTCGACCGGCTGCTGACCATGGCGGACTGGGTGGTGGGAGCGGCGCCGCTGACGGACGACACGCGGGGCATGTTCGACGCGCGGCGCTTCGGGCTGATGCAGCCGTCGGCGCGGTTCATCAACGTGGGCCGCGGCGGGCTCGTCGTCCAGGAGGACCTCGTGGCGGCGGTGGCCAAGCGCTGGATCGCGGGCGCGGCGCTCGATGTCTTCGACGAGGAACCGCTCGCCGCCGACAGCCCGCTGTGGGACGTGCCCGGTCTGATCGTCTCGCCGCACATGAGCGGTGACACGGTCGGCTGGCGGGACCGGCTGGGGGAACAGTTCGTGGAGATGTTCGAGCTGTGGATGGCCGGGAAGCCGCTTCCGAACGTGGTCGACAAGAAACGTGGGTACGTCCCCGGGCATGACTGAGCCGACGTTCCTCACCGACCTGACAGCACGTCAACTCCTCGGCGGGTACGCGCGGGGCGACTTCTCGCCCCTGGACGTCACGCGCGCGGCCCTGGACCGGATCGAAGTGGTGCAGCCCCTGGTCAACGCGTTCGTGCGGGTCGACTCCGAGGACGCGCTGGCGCGGGCGGCCGCCTCGACCGAGCGGTGGCGGCGCGGGCGGCCGCAGGGGCTGCTCGACGGCGTGCCGGTGACGGTCAAGGACCTCCTGCTCCAGGCGGGCGGCCCGACCCTGCGCGGTTCGACGACCGTCGGGACGGCGGGCCCCTGGGACGAGGACGCGCCGCCGGTGGCCCGGCTGCGGGCGCACGGGGCGGTGTTCCTGGGCAAGACGACGACACCGGAGTTCGGCTGGAAGGGCGTCACCGATTCGCCCCTGACGGGCATCACCCGCAACCCGTACGACCCGTCGCGCACCTCGGGCGGCTCCAGCGGCGGCAGCGCCGCGGCCGTGGCGCTGGGCGCGGGCCCGTTGTCCCTGGGCACCGACGGCGGCGGTTCGGTCCGCATCCCGGCGTCGTTCTGCGGGATCTTCGGGCTGAAGCCGACCTACGGGCGGGTGCCGATCTATCCGGCGAGCCCGTTCGGCACGCTGTCGCACACCGGGCCGATGGCCCGGGACGCGGCGGACGCGGCGCTGCTGCTGGACGTGATCAGCGGTGAGGACTGGCGCGACTGGTCGCACCTGGGGCCAGCGCGGCCCGTCGGCGACTGCCTCGCGGAGGGGGTCAAGGGTCTGCGGGTCGCCTACTCGGCGTCGTTCGGCGGGCAGGTGGCGGTGGACCCGGCGGTCGCCTCGGCGGTCCGGGCGGCCGTGGGGCGCCTGGCGGACCTCGGCGCGTACGTGGAGGAGGCCGATCCGGACGTCGCCGACCCGGTCGACGCGTTCCACACGCTGTGGTTCAGCAGCGCCGCCCGGCTGACCCAGCGGCTGGGACGCGAGCAGCGGCAGGCGCTGGACCCGGGGCTGCGGGAGATCATCGACCGCGGTGCGCGCCACAGCGCGCTGGACTATCTGGCGGCGGTGGACACCCGGATGGCGCTGGGCCGCCGGATGGGCCGCTTCCACACCTCCTACGACCTGCTGGTCACCCCGACGCTCCCGCTCACCGCGTTCGAGGCGGGTGTCGAGGCGCCGCCCGGCACGCACCGCTGGACGGGGTGGACGCCGTTCACGTACCCCTTCAACCTCACCCAGCAGCCGGCCGCGACCGTGCCGTGCGGTGTGGACGGGGGCGGGCTGCCGATCGGCCTGCAGCTGGTGGCCGCGCGCCATCGGGACGACCTGGTGCTGCGGGCGGCGCACGCGCTGTACGAGTCGGGGGCCGCCGGGCTGCGCCGTCCGTAGGGCGCGTCGCCTGTTCCGCCTCCCGGCTCTCGGGCGGCCGGCAGCAGCGGGTGGCCATCGCCCGGGCGCCGGCGATGCGGCCGCGGGTCCTGCTGCTCGGCGAGGTGACGTCGGCGCTCGGCCCGGAGCCGGTGGCGGGCGTGCTAAACCTGCTGCGGGACATCGCCAGGACCACCGGCATCACCATGGTGTGCGTCACGCACGAGATGAACCTCGCCCGGGACGTCCCGGACGAGGTGCTGATGTTCGACTCGGGCACGGTGATCGAGTCCGGCCCACCGGAGGAAATCTTCACCGTGCCCGCACACGAACGCACCCGCGAGTTCCTCGGCGCGGTGCTCTGACCTCACCTTCCGTCTCGGAAGTTTGCCTCTGGCATATGCCAGGGTGTCGCACCCCTGCGTACACCGCTGGGTTGCGACACCCATCTTGTCAACAGGCGCCCACGAAACGGCTCTTGGCGGCTATCGTGGTACGGAAGCTTGCGGTCACAACCTGGTAGGGGGAAACCGTGGCGCTGAAGCCCGAGCCGACCGCGCCGTTCCACTCGGTGCAATACGCCCTGCGCGTTCTCGAAACGATCTCCCGGCACGGCGGTGGAGTCACCGATGTGCAGATCGCGCGCGAGACCGGGCTGCCGACCGGCCATCTGACCCCGATGCTCCTCATGCTGCGCCGCGAGGGGTACGTGGAGCAGATCGCCGACGGCGCCTATGTGGTGGGCGACTCCCTGGTGCTGCTCGGTTCCGGCGTCACCCGGCGCGAGGCCCTGCAGAGCAAGCTGCAGGAGACCCTCACCGAGCTCCGCGACACGGTCGGCGCCGCCGTCTACATCAGCCGGTACATCGACGGCGAGGTCAAGATCACCCAGATCGCCGACGGACCGCACACCCCCAAGGTCAACGAGTGGGTCGACTTCCGCTCCGCCGCGCACGCCAGCGCGGTCGGCAAGTGCCTGCTGACCCAGCTCGACCAGAACGGCCGCCGCGACCACCTCTCCCGCCACAAGATCGCCAGACTCACCTCGCGGACGATCACCAGCGAGAAGGTCCTCTTCTCCAAGCTGGACAGCCAGCCGCCGACCGTCCCGGTGCTCGACCTCCAGGAGTACGCCGTGGGCACGGTCTGCGCGGCGGTGCCGCTGACGGCGGGGGCCGCGGTCGGCTGCCTCGCGCTCTCGCTCCCGATCGAGCACGCCCACCGGCTGCGCTCGGCGGCCGACGCGCTGAACCGCAAGGCCGCCCCGGTGGTGCTGTCCCTGGCGATCTGACGGGATCCGGCCGGACGGGCCGGGGGGACGCTCGCGGCGGGCCGCCGGGAGCGTGGTCAGGAGCACCCCCGAGGACCGGGTAGTATTAATCCTGTCAGCAGGCGCCGCTAGCTCAGTTGGTTAGAGCAGCTGACTCTTAATCAGCGGGTCCGGGGTTCGAGTCCCTGGCGGCGCACAGACGGAAGAGGCCCCTCGCGGAAGCGGGGGGCCTTTTCGTGTCCCCCGCCGCGACGACCTCGGGGCCGAAGGCGGGGGGGCAGGCCGGCCGGCCCCTCGCGCGGCGGCACGCCGCCCTCGGCCAGGACCACCCGCAAAGAGCCCGGCTGGGGATCCCCACTCGCGGCGCGGTCGGCCCGGGGAGGTGGCCGAAGGCGGGCGAGCGAAGGACCGGGCGACCGGACAGGCGGTCCGGGCGGGGGAACGGGCGCGGCACCGAGCGGCCGGGCGGGGGGACGGGCGACCGGAGGCGGTGGGGCGGGGAAGGCCTCCGGATGCCCGGGTCCCAGGGGGCTCGCGCCGCGCCGGGTGGACCGGACCCCGTTGGCGGCGGCCCCCGCCGGGGCCGCCGCGCCCGGCCGGAGCGGGGACTCCGGAAGGTGCGTCCGGCGGGATGCCGACGTGTGGCTCGGCACGTCGGCGGCAGCGGGTCCACGAGGAGCGCGGCGCGAGCGGCGCCCGCCGCGACCCGGTGGCGGCCGAGGAGGGGTTGCCCGCCCCTCGGCCCCCGCACGGTGGTCGTCTCCGTGGCGGCCATGCGACCCGGAGGGTTCCCCGGGCGTCCCATGGCGCGCCGCCGGCTACCGGACGAGCGTCAGAACTGGACGTCGGAGCAGGCGTAGAAGGCGTTCGTCGTGTCCGCGACGGTCCAGACGGCCAGGACGACGTGCTTGCCGGTCTTGCCGCTCGGCATGGTTCCCGAGTGCGAGAGCGTGGCCGGCGGCTGCTGGCTGTTGTACGGCACCGTCAGGAACGGCTGGGGGTCCAGGGCCGCACGGGTGAGCGGCTTGGTGGAGTCCCAGCCGTTCTTGGTGACGTAGTACTTGAAGTCGGTCGTGCGGTGGCGGGCGGTGAACTGCCAGCGGAAGTTGTAGCTCTGACCGGCCGACACCTTGGTGGCGGGCCAGTTCCCGCCGCGCGGGTCGTCGAGCTGTGCGAACGGCCCGTTGCCGCCCGCGCAGATCTTGCCGTCCGCGGGGCCGCCGGACGGGAAGCCCTTGGGCCCCTCGACCGACTGCGGCTCCCACTGGATGTTGCCGCAGCCGGTCACCGTGCCGTTGGCACAGAGTTTCTGCCGGCTGATCGGGGAGTCCGTGTAACCGTGGCTGCTGGCACTGCTGGTGGCGAGGAGGGAGGCTCCGGCGACGCCGAGAGCGACCACCGTCGCGCCTATCTTGTTTCGCATGCTGTCCGCTCCAGAAGAACGTGGGGGAGTTCATGACTCGTGGTGCACGCGCGCATGGGTGAGGCTTTGGTTCTGTGAGGTGCGGTTGCACCCGTTCCGGTCTAGACCAAGTTCCAATGTATGGACGGAGCTTGAACATGTCCAGACCAATCACGGGCCTTCTGAGGGCCCGACACGACCCGTGTAGAACGCCACGGTCAGGTCTTTCACCAGCGCCTTGCGGTCGTAGTCGTCGAGCTCGACCAGACCACGCGTGGTCAGCCGGTGGACCATGTCGTCGACCGCGTCGACCACGGACGTCAGCACCGTGTCCCGGTGCTTGGCGTCGATCGCCGCGATCCGGCGCCGCTGCATCGCGGCCGCGATCTCCGGTGCGTACTCGATCCGCGTCGGCTGCGCCGAGAAGACCTCGATCCCGACCGGGGCGCACTCGGCGGACAGCATCCGGGTCAGCGCCTCCCCGACGAGCTCGGCGTCCCGCAGCGTGGGGGCGTCCTCGTGGAAGGCGTCGGCCGGGAGCTGCGACAGCACCCGCGCCATCGCCGCCTCCACCTGCTCGCGCAGGTACTCCTCGTGGTCGGCGACACCGAGGGCCGCCCGGACCGTGTCCCGGATGCGCCACACCACCAGCACCACGACCCGTAGCGCCGTGCCGTTCGCGTCCACCGCCGGCAGCGGCTCGCTGCGCCAGTGCCGCAGCCGTACGTCGACCCGGCGCCGCAGCATCAGCGGGCTCACCCACACGAGCCCGGTACGCCGCACGGTGCCGCGGTAGTCCCCGAAGAGCGTCAGCACCCAGGCGTGGCCGACCCGCCCGCGCCCCAGCCCCCCGAAGGCGAACAGCACCCCGAGGACCCCGAGCGCGAGCAGCGCCCACGGGCCGATCGCGATGCCGTTGTACGGATGGGAGGGCAGTCGCAGCATCCGGGTGACCGCGTCCGGCACCGCCCCCACCCACCACAGCAGGGCCAGGCAGGCGACCAGCGCCACGGCCCCGGCCGCCGCCCCGGCCCAGCCGGGCAGCGCGGCCCCCGGCCGCTCGACCAGCTCGGGGTCGGCGGAGGGCGCGGGCCTCGGCGCGGCGGCGGTGACGGGCGGGGAGGCGCGGACGGCCGCCCTCTCCCGTACCGCCGTCACCGGCCCGCCGCCCATGGCGCCGAGCACCCCGGTGCCCGTGACGGCCACGGCCCCGCCGTCACCGTCGCCGTTGTCCCGGAACAGCAGGTGGACGGGGATCGGCCCGGTCGTCTCCGTGCCGATCAGCGGGACGCGCCGTCCCGCCGTGCCGCCCTCCGGCGTCGCCGTGCTCATCGTTGCCACCTCATGGCCGTCCTCCGGACGCTCATGCTCCGTACGTTCCTGCTCGGTCATCGGCGTCCTGGCCATCGGCGCCCTTGTCATCGGGGCCGTCCCGCCCGTGGGCCTGCCGGCCGCCGGGCCGCCCGGGACGGGGACACCGGTCTGGCCCCCGGACTGCGGGGTGTCGTCGGCGGGCGGGCCGGCCGGGCCGCCCGCCGTAGGGGTCCCGGTCACCGGAACAGCCGCCGCCACGTCTCGGGACCCGGATAGCCGTTGGCCGCTCCGCCGCGCCACCCCTGCGCCCGCTGGAACGCCTCGACGTTGCGCCGGTCCGCCTCCGTCCAGGTCCGCTCGGGCCCGATCCGGTAGTGCGCGCCGAAGCCGAGCTCGACCAGCCGGCGGCCGAGCCGCTCGACGTGCTCGCTCGACCGGCCGGGCCGGAAGTGGACGGGGCCGGGATAGGGGCGCGCCTCCGCACCGGCCGTCGTCACCTTCGCCGCAGCAGCCTTCGCGGCCGACGCCTTGGGGCCCGACGCCTTCGCGGCCGACGCCTTGGGGGTCTTGGGGCCCGACACCTTGGGGGCCTTGGGGGCCGACACGCCCGGGATGCCCCGGCCGTCCTTGTCGAGCAGCAGCCGCCAGGTCCTCGCCCCGGGCAGCCCGTCCGCGTCCCGTCCGCTCCACCCCTGCGCCCGCTGGAACGCCTGGGTGGCCCGGCGGTCCGCCTCGCCCCAGCGCGGACCGGGCCCCGCCCGGTAGAACCGGCCGCCGCCCCGCTCGACGAGCATCCGCCCGAGCCGCGACACATGGGAGTTGTTCGCCCCGGGCCCGAAGGACTTCCTCCCCGGGTACGCGCTCTTGGCCGCCGGGCTGCCCGGGGTGCCGCCGATCAGCCCTTTGTAGCGGTACGGGAGGTACTGGGCGGAGTTGTTCCAGTAGGCCATCGGCGTCGACTGCTTGCGGGTGTGCGGGTTGGCCTGCTCGTACGCGATGTAGTGGGTGTGGGTGTAGTCGGTCCAGCCGCCGAAGATCGTGACGTGCGACCCCTTGGTGGGGTCGTCCGGGTTGTGGAAGAGCAGGATGTCACCGGGCTGGAGCTCCGTCCGGCTGATCCTGGTGCCGAATTCGGCGAGGCTGCCCGTCCATTCGTTCCCCGCAAGGTTCCAGGCCATGGAGACGTAACCCGAGCAGTCCTGCCGGTAGCCGTCCGTCCAGTACTTCTCCATCGAGTACGGGACCTTCGCGGACAGCCAGAGCTTGGCCCGGTTGATGATGTCGGCGCGGGTCGACTGCCGCAGGGTCCCCGGGGTGACCTTGCCGGGTGTCGGCCCGGCGTGCGGGCGCCCGTGGAGCGGCTCCTTGCCGCCCTGCGGGGTGGCGGAGTCCGGGCCGTCGCTGCCCCCGGACGGGCCCGCGGGGCCGGCGGGCCGCAGGGGCCCGGCCGGGAGGCCGGTGGCGGTGGCGACCCCCGCGCCGCCGCCGAGGACCACCCCCGCCGCGGTGAACAGGACCAGGGCGCGGCGGGCGCCGTGGGCGGCGGGGTGGCCGCCCGCCCGCACGGCGAGCCCGAGCACCAGTTCGCGCCGCTGCCGGGCGCAGCCCGCGCAGGGGCAGTCGGCGGCGGGCTCGTACTCCTCGAAGACCGGTACGGCCATGCGATTCCCCTCCAGGCTCCTCAAGATCTTTCGGTACGGCTGCACGGGCGCCAGTGTCTCAACTGTACTGACAAGTCGCATTTTGACGGTCAAAAGGGAAGACCTGACCATCCGACAGGCCGGAGTGGGCGGTCAATGGTCGGGACAGCCTCGGACGTCGGGTAGAGTTGTGCAGGTCAGCAGGCGCCGCTAGCTCAGTTGGTTAGAGCAGCTGACTCTTAATCAGCGGGTCCGGGGTTCGAGTCCCTGGCGGCGCACGCGTAGCCGAGGCCCCCTCACCATGGGTGAGGGGGCCTCGGTCGTGCCGGTGCCCGCACCGGCGCCGCCCGCCCGGGGGCCCGTCCCGGCGCGCTCCACGGCGTCCGGCCGCACTCCGGCCACGCACCTGGAAGGCGCCCGGAGGGTGCCTCCATGCGGCATGCACACACCACCGCAGGAATTACCCAAATCGTGCGTATGCCCGGTAAACAGCCCGTTTCACCCTTGCGATCAAGACGGGGGTCGTAGACCCTATCCTGGAGCCAATGCCCCCCAATGGGGCATGAGGTTGTCGCAGTTGGGGGCGGTTTCAGGGGATGCCCCGATGGCGGGAACCGTGGGGTGGGGGCCCCGTCAACGCAGCGATGCCGTGACAGGCATCATGCAACCGGAAGGTCGCCGTTTCATGTCTGTGGAAACGGTGCCCAGCCACTGACACGCCTGGACACGCCGGTCGGGGACCGCGCGCTCCGGACGCCAGGACACGACCAATCACGCAGCCAGCATGCGTGCGGGGGGATGACTCATGACGTCGACGCCGACCGGCGCCCGGCAGGACAACGACCCATCCCGGACCGCCCAGCTTCGGGTTCCCCCGCAGCTCCGGGCCGGTGGGTCCCGGCCGCGCCCCAAGAAGGCGCTGCCGCGGTACGACTACGAGCACTACAGCAGGCTCGCCGGGCCCCTGACGCAGCCCGACCCGAACAAGCCCTACAAGGTGCAGTACCGCTCCCTGCTCTCGCAGGAGCCGCACCGCATCCGGGTCGCGCTGATGCTGGCCGCCGCCCCGGTGCTCTCGCTGGTGCTGCTGTTCTGGCTGCTCCAGCCCGAGCACTGGACCGAGCGGGACTACCCGGCCTTCGACTGGCTGCCCGCGCTCGACATCGTGATGCTGGTCTCGATCGGCCTGATCGAGCTCTTCCGCTGCATGAACGTGGTGTCGAACGCGCACGCGACGCTCGTCGCCCGCGACCCCGTCCCGGTCGTGCCGGAGTCCGGCACCCGGGTCGCCTTCCTCACGTCCTTCGTGCCGGGCAAAGAGCCCCTGGAGATGGTGACCAAGACGCTGGAGGCCGCCGTCAGGATCCGGCACCGCGGCCTGGTGCACGTCTGGCTCCTCGACGAGGGCGACGACGCCGACGTCAAGGCGGTCTGCGAGCGCCTCGGCGTGCGCCACTTCTCCCGCAAGGGCATAGCGAAGTGGAACCAGCCGACCGGTGCCCACCGCGCCAAGACCAAGCACGGCAACTACAACGCCTGGCTGGACGCGCACGGCGACAACTACGACTTCTTCGCCTCCGTCGACACCGACCACGTGCCGCTGCCCAACTACCTGGAGCGCATGCTGGGCTTCTTCCGGGACCCGGACATCGGCTTCGTCATCGGCCCCCAGGTCTACGGCAACTACGACAACTTCGTCACCAAGGCGGCCGAGTCGCAGCAGTTCCTGTTCCACGCGCTGATCCAGCGCGCCGGCAACCGCTACGGCTCCCCCATGTTCGTCGGCACGTCCAACGCCGTGCGCATCACGGCACTCAAGCAGATCGGCGGCCTGTACGACTCGATCACCGAGGACATGGCGACCGGCTTCGAGATCCACCGCCACAAGAACCCGGCGACGGGCAACAAGTGGCGCTCGGTCTACACCCCCGACGTGCTCGCGGTCGGTGAGGGCCCCAGTGCCTGGACGGACTTCTTCACCCAGCAGATGCGCTGGTCGCGCGGTACCTACGAGACGATCCTCACGCAGTACTGGAAGGGCTGGTACTCGCTGCCGCCGAGCAAGCTCTTCAACTACACGATGATGATCATCTTCTATCCGATGTCCGCCCTGAACTGGATTCTCGCGGCCCTCAGCTGCGCGCTGTTCCTGGGCCTGGGTGCCTCGGGTGTGAACATCGACCCGACCGTGTGGCTGATGCTCTACGGCAACGCCTCCGCGCTCCAGATCGGCCTCTACGTCTGGAACCGCCGGCACAACGTCTCCCCGCACGAGCCGGAAGGGTCCGGCGGTGTGGCCGGCATGCTGATGTCCGCGCTGTCCGCGCCGTTGTACGCCAAGGCGCTGATCGACTCCGCCCTGCGCCGCAAGAGCAAGTTCGTGGTCACCCCCAAGGGCGACTCCGCGAGTCCGGACCGGTGGTTCGGAACCTTCCGGTACCACTGGTACTTCATCGGGATCTTCGGCGCCTCCGTCACCGCCGGCTTCGTCTTCGGGCACTCGCACCCCGCGATGATCATCTGGGCGACGTTCGCGACGCTGATCACGGCGACGCCGATCTTCGTCTGGCGGTACATGCTGCGCCAGGAGAAGAAGGGCCGCCGCCGCCACGCCGGCGGCACGCCGCCGGAGCCCCCGGCGCCCCGGGCCCCGGAGCCCGCTCCGCACCCGCAGGCCAAGCCGAGCTGGGCCGAGCAGAACGACACCATGCAGATCGCCCTTGGGGGACCTAAGAAATGAGCAGCCTGCCCGTCCGGCCGAACCACCGCAAGAACCGCGCCCGTCGCATCCTGATCGGCACGGCGGTGGTCGCGGTGGTCGCCGGGTTCAACGGGCCGGCCCTGTACCGGTACGGCTCGGCGAAGTACCACGACTACACGATCAACAAGCCGGAGTACAAGGCCGCCAACGGCCACTGGGACTTCCTGGACGTCCCCTCCGAGTTCCGGATCAACACGATCCACGCGGCGCTGCTGCACACCGGCAAGGTGCTGCTGATCGCGGGCTCCGGCAACAACCAGAAGAACTTCGACGCCCAGAAGTTCGAGTCGGTCCTGTGGGATCCCAAAACCAACACCTTCAAGAAGATCCCCACGCCCAAGGACATGTTCTGCGCCGGGCACACCCAGTTGCCCGACGGGAAGCTGCTGGTCGCCGGGGGCACCAAGCGGTACGAGAAGCTGCAGGGTGACGTCACCAAGGCCGGCGGCCTGATGATCGTCCACAACGAGGACCCGGACAAGCCGATCACGCTGCCCGCCGGGACCACGTTCACCGGCAAGAAGAACGACAAGGTCTTCGTCTCCAAGGACCCGGTCCTGGTGGAGAAGGCGACCAAGGTCTTCGACAAGAAGACCGGGCGCTTCCTGCGCACCGAGCCGGGTCTGGGACGCATCTACGTCGAGGCCGAGGAGTCCGGCAAGGAGCACGAGACCGGCACCGAGGACAACTACAAGGTGGAGGGCCTGACCGGCACCGACGCCCGCAACATCTACGGCATGGCCCAGAAGCTCGCCCTCGACAAGAAGGACTTCCAGGGCATCAAGGAGGCCTTCGAGTTCGATCCGGTGGCGGAGAAGTACATCACCGTCGACCCGATGAACGAGGCGCGCTGGTACCCGACGCTGACCACGCTCAAGGACGGCAAGGTCCTCGCCCTGTCCGGGCTCGACGAGATCGGGCAGATCGTCCCGGGCAAGGACGAGATCTACGACCCGAAGACCAGGACGTGGGAGTACACCGGGGTCGAGCGCCGCTTCCCGACCTACCCGGCCATCTTCCTGATGGACAACGGGAAGCTCTTCTACTCCGGCTCCAACGCCGGTTACGGTCCCGCTGACGTCGGCCGTGAGCCCGGTATCTGGGACCTGGAGAAGAACAAGTTCGACAAGATCCCGGGCCTGAGCGACGCGGACCGCATGGAGACCTCCGCGACGGTCATGCTGCCGCCCGCCCAGGACCAGAAGTTCATGGTCATCGGCGGCGGCGGCGTCGGCGAGTCCGAGGACTCCAGTGAGAAGTCCCGGCTCGTCGACCTGAAGGAGCCCGAGCCCCGCTTCAAGGACGGCGCCTCGCTCGACAAGGGCACCCGTTATCCGAGCGCCTCGCTGATGCCGGACGACACCGTCCTGGTCACCGGCGGCTCGCAGGACTACCGGGGCCGTGGCGCCTCGAACGTGCTGGAGGCCCGTACGTACGACCCGAAGAGCGGGACGTACAAGCGGCTGGCCGACCCCAGGGTGGGCCGCAACTACCACTCCGGGTCGGTGCTGCTGCCCGACGGCCGCGTCATGATCTTCGGGTCGGACTCGCTCTACGCGGACAAGGCCAACACCAAGCCGGGCGTCTTCGAGCAGCGCATCGAGATCTACACCCCGCCCTACCTCTTCCGCGACGCGAAGCCCGAGATCACCTCCGGGCCCAAGCGCGTCGAGCGGGGCGACAGCGCCGTCTTCAAGACCCCGCAGGCGGCGGGGATAGCGACGGCGAAGCTGATGCGGCCGAGCGCCGTCACGCACGTCACCGATGTCGACCAGCGCTCCGTCGCGCTGGACATGAAGAAGACCGCGGACGGCATCGAGGTCACCGTGCCGAAGAACCGCGCCCTGGTCCCGTCCGGCTGGTACATGCTCTTCGTCACGGACGACAAGGGCACGCCGTCGGAGGGCTTCTGGGTCGAGGTCCCGTAGACCGGTGGACGGGGAAGGGCCCCGGCGGCCGATGGCTGCCGGGGCCCTTCTCGTGCGTCCGGCCCGATACCGCCGGGTGACCGGTCCCCAGCGGTGCCGGGTGCCGGCCGGTGCCGGTCCTACTTGGTGTTGCGGACCAGGTCGAGCGCGTACTCCGGGAACCAGTCGCCCGCCTTCGGACCGCCCTTGCAGTCGCCGTCCGACTCCCCGGGGCGCTTGATCCACAGATAGGCGTCGACCAGCGGGTCGGCCGTCTTGGTCGTGGGCGTCTCGCCGAGCGCGCGGCCGGGCGGGTTGCACCAGTTCTCGGCGGGGTCGCCGGCGGTGTACGGCCCGTTGCCGTTGCGGCTGGTGTCGATGACGAACGGTTTGCCGCCGACCTTCGCCGAGACCCTCTTGCCGTACTCGGTGCTGGCCTTGGTGGTCTGGAAGTTGGACACGTTCACCGCGAAGCCGTCGGCGGCCTCGACGCCCGCCCACTTCAGCGGCTCGAATATCTCGTCCGGCTTGCCCCAGCCCGCGTTGCCCGCGTCCAGGTACACCTTGGTGTTGGGCAGCTGCTTCAGCCGGGTGACGGCGCCCTTGAGCAGGTCGTACCGCTCCTCGTGGTACTGCTCCTCGGTGCAGCTGTCCACCATGTGCATCACGGCGTCCGGCTCCAGGATCACCGTCGCCCGGCGGTCGCCGATGCCCTTGGCGACCTTGTCCACCCAGGCGCGGTAGGAGTCGCCGTCGGCGGCGCCGCCCGCGGAGTGCTGGCCGCAGTCGCGGTGCGGGATGTTGTAGAGGACCAGCAGCGCGTCGCGGTCGGCCGTTCTGGCGGCCTCCGTGTAGCCCCGCGCGTCCTCCTCGGGCGTTCCCGGGCTGATCCACTCGCCGACCGGCTGGGCCGCGATCTTCTTGATCAGCTCGGCGTCGGCGGTGCTGCCGTCCTTGAGGTGGTCGGCGACCTGCTTGGCCGCGCTGCCGTCGGGGTTGACCCAGAACGGGTCGATGGCCTTGGGCTGCTGGCTCGCGACCGGACGCTTCGGGGTCTCCCGGGCGCCTTCGTCGGAGGATCCGCAGCCGGCGAGCAGCAGCGCCGTCACCGCGCCCGCCGCGGCCGCGCCCGTACGGGCACGCCCGGTGCAACTGCCGTACATCCACTCCCCCTTGGGTGCACTGTGTGATGAGGCCACCCCCCAGGCGCCCTCCCGGGACAAGCCCGGTCGAATCCATCCTGACACACGCGTACGGAAAGCCACGAGGCCGGCTTGAGCGCCGCCACACAGGGCGACCGGACGGTGTCACGGGGTGAGAACGGCTCCGGGCCCTTCCGTGCGGCCCACAGGAAGGCGCCCGGAGGAAGGCGCCCGGAGCACGGCCGGGAGGGAAGGAAGGGCCGGCGGCCGGGCCGGGTGGACCGGCCGTCCTCCACCCCGTTCCGCGGGACCGCGCCCGCCCGGGAGCCCCGGCGGCGACACGCCGGGCGGAACCCCGTGACTCCGCGGGCCCGATGTGCCGCAGAACACTCCGGGCGGTTTCCCGGGCGTCCGGACGGGCCATGCGGAGGGTCGAAAACAGGCCACGGGCAGTGCACGGCCCTCCGCCCGGCCCAGGGGATCGCCCGGGAAGAGAGCTTTCCCCGAGGACCGCCCCGCCGTCATTCCACCGATAAGAACACGCCATACGAAATACCGGCCCGCTAACCGGTTTTTCTGTCGGCGACGCCGTTCCGCATTGCATTTCCTCCGCAGGCGCACTGCCTGCGGAGATCATCCTTGCGTCCCGCCCGTGGCATCGCATAACTTCCTATGACATCAGCCTCTGCGGCCGACCGATGGGCGATCCCCACCCCGGCGTAAGGAATGTGACATTGCCTCATGGACACCCCCACTCACAGCACCCGATGAACCTTCCATGAACGGCATGTTGCACATCTCGGCCGTGGCCGAGCAGGTGCATTACGTTGACTGAAGGTGCTGTCACAGAGGGTCGGACGCCACAGCGCAAATCCTATTCCCCGAGGAATCCTGTGAAGTTACACAACCAATCGGACGACCTTGTTGCCGTTGTCGGAGCCGGCGCCATGGGAACCGGGATATCCCAGGTCGCGCTCCTCGCCGGTCACCGGGTGCTTCTGCTGAGCCGCCGTACGGAGAGCTCCCGCCGGGGCCGGGAGGAAATCGAAAGCCGTATCCTCCGGCTGGTCGACAAGGGGCGTCTCGCCAAAGAGGAAGCGCTCGCGGCCCTGGATCGGCTGACCACCTCCGAGGAATTGCCGGAAGCAGCGGCGGCCGGACTCGTCATAGAGTCCGTGCACGAGGATATGGCGGCCAAGTCCGCGCTTCTCGCGGAGATCGAGAAGCAGGTGGGCGAGGACGCCGTTATCGCCACCAACACCTCTTCGCTATCCGTCACCGCACTCGCCGCCGGCCTGGAAAACCCGGCCCGGTTCGCCGGACTGCACTTCTTCAATCCGGCCCCTCTGATGGCGCTGGTCGAAGTCGTCTCCGCGCCGTCCACGGCCGAGCGCACCACCCGATTTCTGCACAGGACGGCGGAACGCTGGGGAAAGACCCCGGTACTCTCCGCCGACCTGCCCGGCTTCATTGTCAACCGGGTGGCGCGCCCCTTCTACGGGGAGGCGCTGCGCACCCGGGAGCAGCGGGCGGCGTCACCGGCCACCATCGACGCGGTCCTCACGGGCTCCGGGGGCTTCGCCATGGGCCCCTGCGCGCTGATGGACCTGATCGGGCACGACGTCAACGAAGCGGTCACCCGCGGTGTGTGGAGCGCCTTCCACCACGACGCGCGCTTCGCCCCCTCCCTCGTCCAGCGCAAACTCGTGGAGGCCGGGTACCTGGGCCGCAAGGCGGGCAGGGGGTTCTACGACCACGGCCCCGGTGCCGGCCGGCCCGTTCCCGACACCCACGCCCCGGTGTCCGTCCCGCGGCCCCGCCTGGTGCGCCTGCACGGCGACGCCGGGCCCGCCGAGGGACTCGTGGACGTGCTCGTCGCGGCCGGGATCCCGGTCGAACGGGTGGCGGCCGCCGCCGGCAGCGCGCTGGACGGGATGTTCGAGCTCCCCGACGGGACGCTGCTGCGGCTGACCGACGGGCGCACGGCCGACCGGCACGCCCGGCATACGGAACGTCCCGTCGTGCTGTTCGACCTGAGCCTGGACTTCGCGACGTCCTCCCGGACGGCCCTGGCGGTGAGCGGCGGGGCCCCGGACGCCTCACGTGACGCCGCGGTGGGTCTGTTCCAGCTGCTGGGCAAGGACGTCAGCACCGTGGACGACGTCCCCGGACTGCTGGTGTTCCGCACCGTCGCCATGCTCGTCAACATCGCGCTGGACGCGGTGGCCGACGGCCTGGCGAGCGCCCCCGACGTCGACACCGCCATGCGCCTGGGCACCAACTACCCGCTGGGGCCGGTCGCCTGGGGCGAGCGGATCGGGCTGCCCGCGGTACTCGCCCTGCTGGAGAACCTCGACGACGAACACCGGGACGGGCACTACCGCCCCTCCCCCGCCCTGCGCCGCGGCGCGCTGCGCACCGGCCGCCTCGCGGCCTGACCCCCACGCAAGAACTCGCGGCCCGACCCCCACGCAAGAAAGGGACACACCACCCATGCAGGCACTGTCACACCTCGCCCAGGACGTCGCGTCGGCGAAGGCGCAGGGGCGCTACCGGACGTATCTGAACCTGGAGCGCCGCGCCGATACGGCCCCGCGAGCCGTGCTCCACGCCGCCGAGGGCCCGCGCGACATCACCGTCTGGTGCTCCAACGACTACCTCTCGCTGAGCCACCACCCGACCGTCATCGACTCGGTCGCCGACGCGGTACGGAACGTGGGCCTGGGCACCGGCGGCGCGCGCAGCATCTCGGGCACCAGCACCTTCCACGAGGACCTGGAGGCCGAGCTCGCCTCGCTCTACCGCAAGGAGCGGGCGCTGCTGTTCAGCACCGGCTTCGCCGCCAACGACGCCACGCTGTCCGTGCTGGGCCGGCGCATACCCGGGCTGGTCGTCTTCTCCGACGAGCTGAACCACGCCTCGATCATCCAGGGCGTCCGCAACAGCGGCGCGCAGAAGCGGATCTTCCGTCACAACGACACGGGCCACCTGCGCAAGCTGCTGGAGGAGACGGACCCGGACGCGCCCAAGCTGGTCGCCTTCGAGTCCCTGTACTCCATGGAGGGCGATTTCTCCCCGATCCGGGAGATCGTGGACATCGCCGAGGAGTTCGGCGCCCTGACCTACCTGGACGAGATCCACTCGGTCGGCATCTACGGCGAGGAGGGCTCCGGGTACGCGGAGGAGCAGGGTGTCCGCGACCGGATCACCGTCTTCCAGGGCGGCTTCGGAAAGGGCCTCGGCGGGGCCGGCGGTTACATCGCCGGGCCGGCCTCGGTCATCGACAGCGTGCGGACCTTCGCGGCGCCGTTCGTCTTCAGCACGTCCGCCCCGGCGCCGCTGGTGGCCGGCGCGCTGTCCGCGCTGCGTCTGGTCCGCCACGACTCCACCCAGCGCGACCTGCTGCGGGCGCGCGCGTCGGAGCTGAAGGAGGGGCTGGCCGCGCGGGGCATCCCCGTCATCTCCCGGGACAGCCACGTGGTCCCGGTGCTCGTCGGCGACCCGCACCGCAACAAGGAGGTCAGCGCGCTGCTCCTGGGCGACCACGGCATCTACGTCCAGCCCGTGAACGCGCCGACCGTGCCCGAGGGCACCGAGCGGCTGCGCGTCACGCCCACCTCCCGCCACACGGCCGGGGATGTGCGGGAGTTCGTCGAGGCGCTCGACTCCGTGTGGACGGCGGCCGGTCTTCCCCGCAGCCGCTGACCGCACCGGCCGACGGCCGTCTGCCCGGCACGAGTTCCGGGAACGGTGCTCGTGCCGGGACCCCGGCCGACCCCGCACACCCAAGATTTCAAGGATTCCCGTGAAAAACGCCACCCCGCCCGTGCTCTGGCTGCTCGCGGTGGGCGCCTTCGCCATCGGCACGGACGCGTTCGTGATCGCCGGTGTGCTGCCGGAGATCGCGGACGATCTCCGTGTGTCCTCCGGTGCCGCCGGTCAGCTGATCACCGTGTTCTCGCTGACCTACGCGCTGTTCGCCCCGGTCAGCGCCACGATCACCGGCTCGCTGTCCCGCCGGACCGTACTGGCCTGCGGGCTGGGGGTGTTCATCGCCGGCAATGTGATCTCCGCGCTGGGCGACTCCTACGGATGGGTCGCGGTGGGCCGGTTCGTGGCCGCCCTCGGCGCCGCCTCGTACACGCCCCAGGCCTCCGCCGCCGCCGCGTCCCTGGTCCCCGAGGAGCGCAGGGGCCGGGCGCTGGGCATCGTCATCGGCGGCCTGACCGTGGCAACCGCCCTGGGTGTTCCCATCGGCACCTGGATCGGCGGCCTGGCGGGCTGGCGGGCCACGCTGTGGGCGGTCGCCGCGCTGGGCGCGGTCGCGCTGCTCGGGGTCCTGATGCTGCCGAGGCTGGCGCCCGCGGGCAGGCACCCGCTGGCCGAACGGCTCTCGGGCCTGCGCAACCCGGCCGTCCTGATCACCCTGTCGGTCACCCTGCTCGCCGTCACCGCCGAGCACGTGGTCTACACGTACATCGGGCCGGTGCTGGAGGACGCCACCCATGGCGGGCGGGCGCTGTCGGTGCTGCTGTTCGTCTTCGGTGTCGGCGCCGTCGCCGGCAACGCCATCGCCGGGATCGCCACCGACCGTCTGGGCAACCGGGCGGTGCTCCTGCTCGCCGTCGGCGGCATGGCGGTGGACCTGGCCCTGCTGCCGCTGTGGTCCGGCTCCCTGATCGGGGCGGGTATCGCGCTGTTCGTCTGGGGTGCCACGGGGTGGATGTACCTCGTGCCCCAGCAGCACCGGCTGCTCTCGCTCAGCGAGGCGAGCGGCCCCTTCACCGTGGCGCTCAACAGCTCCGCCCTCTACCTCGGCATCGCCATCGGCGGCGCGGTCGGCGGCCTCCTCGTCAACACCTGGGGCCCCGGATCGACCGCTGTGCCCGCCTTCGTCCTCGCGGCCGTCGCCGTCGCCGTCGCGGCCGTCACCTACGGACGTCCCACCCCCACCGGTCCGGCGCGGGAGGCACGCAGTGATCCCGCGCGGCAAGGAGTTTCCGACGATGACTGACCGACCTGCCGACGACCCCGTCGTCATCACCGGGATAGGCACCCTGCTCCCCGGTACCGGATCCGCCGCGGAATTCTGGCAGCACGTCTCGGGCGGGAGGTCCCAGATCGGGGCCCTCACCCGGTTCGACGGTCCCGCCGAGGGGCTGCCCGTGCACGCGGCGGCCGAGATACGCGGGTTCGACCACACCGCCCGCCTTCCCGGCCTCGATCCCTCCCATGCCCGCAAGTACAGCCGGGAGATCCTGATCGCGATGTCCGCGCTCGTCCAGGCCCGCGAGGACGCGGGCCTGGGTCAGGGGGACGTGGATCCCCGGCGGCTCAGCGTGGTCTTCTCCTCGTCCCGCGGCCCGCTCTCCTGGTGGCAGCCGGTGCTGCGCGGCGAGGACCCGACGGCGTACGACGACAAGGGCGCCATGTTCCGCGGGCTGCCCGGCACCCCGGCCAGCCTGGCCGCCATCCACACCGGGGCGCAGGGCCTCGTCACGACCGTCAGCAACGCCTGCGTCGGCGGCCACCAGGCGATCGGCCTGGCCCTGCGGGAGCTGCGGGCGGGCAGCAGCGACGCCGTCCTGGTCGGCGGCCACGAGTTCCCCATCCTGCCCGAGGTGGCCCACTGCTACCGGGCGCTGGGCAACGGGGTGCTCTCCACGGAGTCCGAGGACCCGGCCCGCGCGGTGCGCCCCTACAGCGCCGACCGCGAGGGGTTCGCCCTCGGGGAGGGCTCCGTGGTGCTGTGCCTGGAGCGGGAGTCGACCGCCCTGCGGCGCGGGGCCCGGGTGTACGCCCGGATCCTCAGCCACGCCTCGATGAACGAGGCCGACCACCCCACCACCATGGACCTGACCGGCAAGGTCACCGCCGGTCTGGTGGTGGAGGCCCTGGAGGAGGCCGGGCGCCGCCCGGACGACGTGGGCTACTTCTGCGCCCACGGGACCGCCACCCGCTACAACGACATCGCCGAGAGCCGGGCCCTGCGCGCCCTGTATCCCGGCCGTCGCGCCGGGGCGCTTCCCCCGATCAGCTCCAACAAGCCGATCTACGGGCACACCTTCGGCCTCGCCGGGATCATCAACGCGGCGTCCACCGCGCTGATGCTGCACCACCAGCGGCTCGCCCCGACCATCAATCTGACGACCCCCGACCCGGAGTGCGACCACGACCACGTGGCGGAGGGCGCCCGGGACACCTCGTTCGATCTCGCGGTGTCCCTGTCGTTCGCCTTCGGGAGCCAGACGTCCGTACTGGCGATGGGGGCGGCGGCCTGACGCAGGCACCCGGCCGGCGCCGGGGCGGCCGGGGGGCGGTGCGCCGCACCCGGTCCGCCCGGCCGGCCGGGTGCCGCTGTCCGGCCGGAGCAGGCCGTCAGCCGGTGTCCGTCAGATAGGCGGAGACCACCACGTTCGCGGTGTAGGCGCCCAGCGTGCGGTCGAAGGTGCCGCCGCAGGTGATCAGGCGCAGCTCGGGGCGGCCGGGGTGCCGCTGTCCGTACGCCTGCCCCGGGTCGAACTCGTGCCGGCCCAGGACCTGCACGTCGTCGATGGTGAATTCGGCGACCGAACCGTCGTCACCGGTCACCTTGATCCGTTCGCCGGGGCGTACGGCGCTCAGTCCGTAGAGCACGGCCGGCTTCGTCTCGGTGTCGACATGGCCCACGAAGAGGGCGGCGCCGTCGCTGCCGGGCCGGGATCCGGAACCGAACCAGCCGATGGTGTGCGGCATCTCGTACGGCGGCGGGTCTATGGCGCCGGACGCGTCCAGTCCGCGCGCCACCACCGGGGCGGCGACCCCTATGGACGGCACCTCCAGACGCCGGGGCTCGACTCCCTCGACCGGCTCGTGGGCCGGCGGCAGCGGTACGCCGAGCGGCCGGCCGACCGCCGCCACGTCGCCGGTCGTGGGAGCGGACAGCCCGCCGGGTCCACCGCTGACGTCCTTGCCCCACAGCCACAGGCCCAGGAGGAGCAGGGCCCAGGCCACGCCGGTGAGCAGCCGGCCGCCGCCGTCCGGGCGTTCCGCGGTCGACACGCTAGTCCGCGCCGGAACGGCGACGGCGGACGCTGCGGAACGCCACGGCGACCGCGGCCACGCCGGCGAGCAGCAGGCCGATCACGGTGTGCGGGGTGCCGGGGCCCTGCTCGTCGGCGCCCTCGGCGTCGGCGGCCAGGGTGGCGGTGCCTCCGCCGCCCGCCCTGACCGGGGCCACCGGGGTGGCGGGCGGGCGGTGCACGACGCGCAGGGTGCCGACGTCGTGGTGGTCGCGGCCGTCGCAGTGGACGGTGACCTGGTACGTACCGGAGGAGGCGCCGGACCGGACGGTGGTGTCGCCGAGCAGGGGTTTGCTCCGGTCCGGGTGACCGGAGAGCGCGGCGTCGCGGGCGAACGCCTTGGAACGGGCCGAGCCGCTCCTGCCCTTGCAGCCGGTGACGCGGACGTCCACGTCGGAGCCGGGGCGGACGGTGGACGGCACGACCGTGGCTTTGACCTTGGCGGTTTCCTTGCCGCCGGGCTCCTCGCCGTCCCCCGCGTACGCCGGGCCGGCGGTCGCCACCAGCACCAGGACGGCGGCCGCACCCGCGGCACGGAGAGCAAACAGACCTGAACGCATCGTGAACCTCCTGACCGCAGGTTCAGGCCTGTCGCGCGATTCCGCATCCGCAGGAGCCGGCCATCAGCGGCCGGACCCCGCTGACCTGGTCAGATGCGATCGACGAGATCGGCGATCGAGTCCACGACGGTGGAGGGACGGAACGGGAAGCGGTCCACGTCCGCCGGGGTCGTCAGGCCGGTGAGCACCAGGAAGGTCTCCATGCCCGCCTCCAGCCCGGCCAGCACGTCGGTGTCCATCCGGTCGCCGATCATGGCACTGGTCTCGGAGTGCGCGCCGATGGCGTTCAGGCCGGTGCGCATCATCAGCGGGTTGGGCTTGCCGGCGAAGTACGGGTCCTTGCCGGTGGCCTTGGTGATCAGCGCGGCGACCGAGCCGGTGGCCGGCAGCGGGCCTTCCGGCGAGGGACCGGTCTCGTCGGGGTTGGTGCAGATGAACCGGGCCCCGGCGTTGATCAGCCGGATGGCCTTGGTGAGCGCCTCGAAGCTGTACGTGCGGGTCTCGCCGAGCACCACGTAGTCGGGGTCCTGGTCGGTGAGGATGTACCCGATGTCGTGCAGCGCGGTGGTCAGGCCGGCCTCGCCGATGACGTAGGCGGTGCCGCCCGGCCGCTGGTCGTCGAGGAACCGGGCGGTGGCCAGGGCGGAGGTCCAGATGTTCTCCACGGGCACGTGCAGGCCCATGCGGGCGAGCCGGGCGTGCAGGTCGCGGGCGGTGTAGATGGAGTTGTTGGTCAGGACCAGGAAGGGCTTCTCCGTGTCCCGCAGCTTCTTGATGAAGGCTTCGGCGCCGGGGATCGGTACGCCCTCGTGGATGAGGACGCCGTCCATGTCGGTGAGCCAGGATTCGATCGGCTTGCGCTCTGCCATGGGGCGGGACTCCTGCCGTACAAGTCGTGCGGTGTGCTGGGGACGCCGCGACAGCGTTGTGGCGACGCCCCCAGCCTAGTCAGAGCGTCCGGATACCGACCCCGGCGATCACCGGGTACCGCCGGTCCGCCCCGGTGCGGCGGGAGCGCGGGCGGCGGCCCGGCCCCCGGAGCGGCCGTGCGAGGGCGGGCCCGACGCCGCGACGTCCCCGCCGGACACGGCCTAGCTCCCGGTGGCCGCCTTCCAGGCGTCGATGTACGTCTTGAGGTTCTTGTCGATGTCGGCCCAGTCGGGTTCGAAGACGTCGACGCCCTCCATCAGCCGGGCCAGCGCGACGGCGTTGGCGTCGGTGGCACGGACGTCGTTACGGGCGGGGAAGCCGCCGCCGATCTCGCTGACCTGCCGCTGGGCCCGCTCGGCGAGCATGAAGTCGAGGAGCTTCCTGCCGTTGGCGGTGTGCGGGGCGCCCTCGACGAGGCCGGCGGCGTACGGGAGGGCGAAGGTGGTGGGCCTGCCGCCCTGCCTGGCGGGGAACCAGATGGCCAGGTTCGGCATGGACTTGGCCTGCGCGAAGTTCATCTGGACGTCGCCGTTGGCGACGAGGATCTCGCCCTTGTCGACCTTGGGCGCGAGCTTGGAGGTGGAGGACGACGGACCGACGTTGTTGGCCTGGAGCTTCTTCAGGTACTCCATGGCCGGCTCCCGGCCGCCGAAGTCGTGCATCGCCTTGATGACGACGGCGGTTCCGTCGCCGGCGACCCCCGGCGTGGAGTACTGGACCTTGTCGCGGTACTTCGGGTCGAGGAGCTCCTCCCAGGTCGTGGGCGGGGTCTTGAGCTCCTTCCTGTTGTGGACGAAGCCGAAGTAGTTGTTGACGACGGAGGTCCACTTGCCGTCGCCGGACTTGTCGGCCCCGTCGACCCGGTCGGCGCCCCGGGGCCGGTACGACTGGAGCAGCCCCTTGGAGTCGGCCTGCTGGATGAACGGCGGGAGGGTGACGAGGACGTCGGCCTGGGTGTTGCTCTTCTCGCGGGCGGCGCGCTGCACCATCTCGCCCGAACCGCCCTCCACGTACTTCACCTTGATCCCGGTCTCCTTCTCGAAGTCCTGGAAGACCCGGTCGTACCAGCCGTCGCCCTTCTCCCCCTTGAGGCCGTCGGCGCTGTAGACGGTGACGACCTTCTCGTCGGAGGCGGTGGAGGTGCCGCCGCAGCCGGTCAGGGTGACGGCGAGGGCGAGACCGGTGGCCGTGGCGGTGAGCGGCTTGAGGTGGGCGTGCATGGCGTGGGCTTCTCCTGACTAGCGGAAGGTGGCTCTGGTACGGAGGCGGGAGACGGCGAGCAGGACGAGCAGCGTCGTCGCCATGAGGACCACGGCGATGGCGGAGCCGGTGAACAGCGATCCCCGGTCGGTGGCCGTGAAGATCAGCACGGGCAGCGGGGTCCAGTCCGGCGGGTAGAGCATCATCGTGGCGCTGAGCTCTCCCATGGACAGGGCGAAGCAGAGTCCGGCCGCCGCGCTCAGGGACGGCAGCAGCAGCGGCAGTCTCACCCGCCACAGCACGCGCGCGGGCCGGGCGCCGAGTCCGGCGGCGGCCTGTTCGTACACCGGGTCCAGCCGCAGGAGGGCCGCCGAGACCGACTGGTACGCGAAGGCGGTGACGAGGACGGTGTGCGCGACGATCACGATCCAGCGCGTGCCGTTGAGGAGGAACGGCGACTGGGAGAAGGCGACCAGGACGGCGAGGCCGACGACCACGGACGGCACGGCGACCGGCAGCATGAACAGGGCGTCCAGCAGGCGGCGCCCGCGCCGGCCGAGGGCCGCGGCGGCGAGGGCGGCCCAGGCGCCGGTCACCAGGGCGAGGAGGCTCGCGGTGACGGCCGTGACCACGCTGGTGGTGAGCGCCTGGAGGGCTTCGCCGCGCAGGGCCGCCGTGTAGTGCCCGGTGGTGGGGCCGGAGGGGAAGGCGCCGGACCAGTTCGTCGAGAACGAGGCCGCGACGACGACGAGGAGCGGCAGGGCGAAGAGCGGCAGGAACAGGACGAGGAAGACGCCCCGCAGGATCCACCTGCCCCTAGCGGTGTGCACCAGCACGCCGGCTCACCCCCCGGTACAGCGCGTAAAGGCCCACGGAGAGCGCGATGTTGACGACGGCGACGACGCAGGCGGCCGGGTAGTCCGATTCGAGGATCGCCTTGCTGTAGACGAGCATCGGCAGGGTCGTCACGCCCTTGGCGCCGGTGAACAGGACGATGCCGAACTCGTTGAGGCACAGGACGAGGACGAGGCTTCCGCCCGCCGCGAGCGCGGGCAGCGCCTCGGGCAGGATCACCTGGCGCACGATCCGGGCGGGCCGGGCGCCGAGCGAGGACGCCGCCTCCAGCTGCCCGGTGTCCAGCTGGGCGAACGCGGCGAGCAGCGGACGCATCACGAAGGGCGTGAAGTACGTGATCTCCGCGAGGAGTACGCCCCAGGGCGTGGTCAGGAAGTGGAACGGGCCGCCGGCCGCGCCGGTGAGACCGGTCCACACCCCGTTGGCCATGCCGACCGTGCCGTAGATGAAGAGGAGGGCGAGCGTGATGAGGAAGGAGGGGAAGGAGAGGAAGACGTCGATGAACTTGGCGACCGCCTTCCCGCCGGGGAAGGGGACGAACGCGATGATCAGCGCGAGGACGAACCCGAGGACCAGGCACCCGGCGGTCGCCGCGGGGGCCAGCCACACGGTGGTGACCAGGGCGTCCCGGAAGGCCGGTGAGCCGAGGACGTCGCCGTACGCGCCGGGGGCGAGGGACTCCCGTACGACGAGCGCGAGCGGGTAGAGGAACAGGACCCCGAGGACGACGACGGGAGGCACCGTCCACACCCAGCGGGGCAGGGCCCTCCCGGGGGCGGCCTCTCGCGCGGGTGCCGGAGCCGCTGCCGGTGCGGCGTCAGTCATCGGTCACCCCCGCGGCGAGCAGGACCGCGTCCTCGGGGGCGAAGTGGAGGGTGACCTCGGCGCCGGGCGCGGGCGGGTCGCGCAGCTCGCGGACGTCCGCCTTGACCCGGTGGCCCGTCACGTCGACGTACAGCCGGTGCGCCGAGCCGCGCCACTGGACCTCGGCGAGCGTGCCGCGCAGGGTGTTGGGTCCCTCGCCGAGGCCCACGAGGTGCGGGCGCACGCACAGGGTGGCGGTGCTGCCGGGGGCCGTGTCCCGGCCGGTGGCGACCTTGAGGTCCCGGCCGCCGAGGCTGACCGTGCCCGATCCGACGGTCACCGGAAGCAGGTTGGCGTCGCCGACGAACGACGCCGTGAACTCCGTACGGGGGTTGCGGTACAGCTCGCGCGGGGTGCCGCAGTCGCGCAGCCGGGCCCGGTCCATGACGGCGATGCGGTCGGCCAGGGTGAGCGCCTCGACCTGGTCGTGGGTGACGTACAGGATGGAGACGTCGGGCAGCTCGCGGTGGAGCCGGGCCAGTTCGGTCAGCATGCCGGACCTGAGCCGGGCGTCGAGCGCGGAGAGCGGCTCGTCGAGGAGCAGTACGCCGGGCCGGATGGCGAGCGCGCGGGCGATGGCGACGCGCTGCTGCTGGCCGCCGGACAGTTCGCGCGGGTAGCGCCTGGCGTAGGCGGCCATGCCGGTCATCTCCAGCGCCTCGGCGACCCGTCCGGGGATCTCGCGCTTCGGCGCCTTCCGTGCCTTCAGTCCGAAGGCGACGTTCTGGTCGACGCGCAGGTGCGGGAAGAGGGCGTACTGCTGGACCACCATGCCGATGCCGCGCCGGTGGGGCGGCAGGTCCGTCACATCGCGGTCGCCGAGGAACACCCGCCCGGACAGCGGCCGTACGAACCCGGCGACCGCCCGCAGCGCGGTGGTCTTGCCGGACCCGGAAGGGCCGAGCAGGGCCATCACCTCGCCGGGTCCGACGGTCAGGTCGAGGGAGTCGAGGACGGTGGTGCCGCCGTAGGCGACGGAGACCCGGTCGAAGCGGATGCCGCCGCTCATGCGCGCTCCACGCGGGCGAGCAGCGCGGGCAGCTCGGCGACCGAGCCGAGGACGTGCGTGGCGCCGTGGTCCTCCAGCCGCTTCCGGTCGTGGGCGCCGGTCAGGACGCCCGCGACGACCCGGGCGCCGGAGCGGACGCCGCTGAGCATGTCGTACGAGGTGTCCCCGGCGACCGCGATGTCCTGGACGGCGGCCACCGCGCCGGTACGCAGGAACGCGGTGAGCACCATGTCCGGGTACGGACGCCCGCGACCGCCCGCGTCGGCGGGGCCGAGGGTGAGGTCGACGAGGTCCCCCCAGCCGAGCGCCGCCAGGATCGCGTCCTGGGTGACGCGCGCGAACCCGGTGGTCAGCACCACCGTGCGGCCCTGCGAGCGGAGTTCGGCGATGGCCTCGGCGGCTCCGGGGAGGGGGGAGACCCTGCCTTCGGCGACCAGTCCTCCGTACGCCTCCTCGAAGGCGGTGTTCGCCGCCCGCGCCTTGTCCTCGTCGCCGAAGAGGTGGCGGAAGACGGAGATCTTGGACTCGCCCATGGTGGCGCGTACATGGTCGAGCATCGTCGCCGGGTCGGCACCGAGGTGGCGGGCCGCGGCGGCGAAGGCCTCCTCGACGAGCCCTCCGTCGGCGACGGTGGTGCCGGCCATGTCCAGGACGACGAGATCGGTTCGGCTGCTCATGGGGGTCACCAGTTCAGTTCGTTCGCGGTGGTCTCGGCGATGGCGGGCGAGCACGTCATGCCGCGCCCGCCGGGCCCGGTCACCAGCCAGACGCCTTCGCGCACCTGCTGGCGGTGGACGACGCGGGCGGTGTCGGTGCACTGGGCGTACACCCCGGCCCAGCGGCGGCGGATCCTCGGGAGCGGGCGGCCGAGGAAGGACTCGACGACCCGGGTCAGGTGCTCGTAGGGGTCTTCGAGCGTGTCGAAGGCGAAGGGGTGCTCGTACTCGTGGGTGTCGCCGATGGTCAGCCCGCCGTCGAGACGCTGCACCATCAGCAGCTGCATCCGGTGCGCGGCGGCGACCGGCTCCTGCGGCTGGCCGGCCTCCAGGGCGGCCGAGTCGTAGGCCGGGTAGTAGCGGAAGCTGTCGGCGTCGGCGACGGAGGTGGTGAGCGCCTCGCCGAGCGGATCGGTCTGCATCATCTGGAGGCGTACCCGGCGTACGGGGACCTCTCCGGCGACCTCGCGGACGAGACCGCCGAGCCACGCGCCCGTGCACAGCACGACCGCGTCACCGGTGTGCAGGTCGCCGTGGTCGTCGCGGACCGCGTTCTCCCCGACGACCTCGCGGACCTCCCGGCCGGGGAGGAAGGTGTACCGCCCGGTCGCCAGCAGGGCGCGCCGGAGGGCGAGCTGGGCGGTGCGCGGCTCGACGGCCGCGTCCCGCTCGCACCACAGGGCGGCCGCGAAGTCGCCGCGCAGGGCGGGGTTGATGGCGCGGGCCTCGTCCGCGGTCACCACCCGGTAGCCGCGGGCGGCGGCGTCGGGGCGGGCGGCCGCGGCCTCGGCGACGGCCAGCTCCAGCTCCGTCCGTACGGGGGTGAGGGAGCCGATGGCGCGGAACCCGAGTTCCGGGACGCGGGCGCCGATCCCCTCCCACAGCGCCCGGGCGCGAAGCGCCGTCTCCAGCTCCTCGCCGCCCGCCCGGCCGCTGACCCAGATCTGGCCGAAGTTGCGCAGGGACGCGCCCCTGGCCTCGCTCTCGCGCTCGATGTGTACGACCTGATGGCCGCGTTCCACTGCGTGCCAGGCGTGCATGGTGCCCACCACGCCGGCTCCTACGACGATGATTCTCACGCCGCAAACGGTCGTGCGGGCGGGTGGCGGGGACGGGTCGCAGCGGCAACGGGAGGATGAACGGGCCCCCAAAATTGGACCAGACCCGTTATCTTCTCGTGATCTGACGATCCAGGGGGGAGGCGTGAGAGGGGAGCCGCGGGAGGCGGCCGGGCCTCCCGCGCGTGGCTCCGTTCAGCCGTCGAGGTGGGCCGTGAAGCTGAAGCGGTCGCCCCGGTAGAGCGTGCGCACCCGCTCCAGCGGCCGTCCGGCGGTGTCCCGGGAGACGCGGTGGATCAGCAGCATGGGCAGGGCGGGAGGGGTGCCGATGAGCAGGGCCTCGCGCGGCGTGGCCAGCACGGTCTCGATGCGTTCGTCCGCGTCGCCGAAACCGATGCCCAGCCGCTCGCGCAGGTACGAGTAGAAGGACGAGTCCGGTTCGAAATCCGTGCCGAGGTCCGGGACGCGGGCCTCCGAGACGTAGGTGCTCTCCAGGCCGACCCGCTCGTCGTCGGCGAGCAGTACCCGTTCCATGTGCCAGGCGGGCTCGCCGGCCGCGATGCCGAGCTCGGCGGCGAGGGCCTCGGGGCACGGGAAGCGCTCCAGGGAGACGAGGTTGCGGCCGGGCGTACGGCCCTGGCGGCGCACGCCCTCGGTGTAGCTGGCGAGCGAGAGCGGCTGGGCCAGCTTGGGCCCGGCGACGACCGTGCCGCGCCCCTGGCGGCGCAGCCTGCCCTCCAGCAGGAGCTCGCGGAGGGCCTGGCGCACGGTCTCGCGGGAGACCTCGTAGCGCACGGCCAGGTCGCGTTCGGTGGGCAGCGTCCCGCCCTCGCCCAACTCCTCGATGAGCGCCGCTACATGGGCCTTGACCGCGTAGTACTTGGGGATGCGGCCGTGCTCCGGGATGCCGGAGCGGACGGGAGCGCCAGGTGTCTGGCCGTTCGGGTAGTCCACGGGCTGGATGGTCGCATACGTATATGAACACGCGGGTGGACGCGGAGGTGAACGGTGGGGGGGCGAACGGCGCGGAGCACGGGCACGCTTCAGCCCCGGCCGCCCCTCCCGCGTCGCAGACGTCCGGCCAGCAGCAGCGTCCCGGCGCCCAGGACGAGAGCCAGGGCCGAGACACCGGCCATGAACAGGGAGTGGCGGCCGGTCTTCGGCAGCTCCTCGGCGGAGGGCTCCGCCGACCGCCCCGCCGACGGGGCGGCGGACGCCCGGACGTCCCCGGAGGGGTTCGGCGACGCCGGCCCGGACGCCTCCGGGGAAGCGCCGGCGGACGGACCGGTGGACGGGCCGCCGGAGGGACCATCGGAGGGACCGGTACCGGTGGACGGGCCGTCGGGCGACTTCCCGCCGGCGAGGGCGAAGCGGTAGTCGTCGGACTCCCCGACCCAGTCCCCGTCGTCGCCCTGGCGCTGGACGACGGCGGCCCTGGCCGTCACCTCGTTCGACCGGGCGTCGGCGGTGAAGGCCAGCCGGACGGGCACGGTGACGGTGCGGCCGGGCAGGACGGTGAACCCCGGGAGGCCGTCGTCCAGGACGGCGACCAGCTCGTTGCGGTCGGTCTTCTCCACGGTCACCGGCCGCAGGACACCGTCCCCCTCCTTCTGCTGGAACTCCAGGAGGAGCTGGGCCGGCGCGAGCGTCCGGTCCCGGTCGGTGAGGACCAGCACGGGGTGGATGTTCCGGCACGCCTCGGTGGTGGTGTTGGTGAGCTCGACGTACCAGGACCCGGGTCCGCCGCCGGGGCGGTACGTCTCCGGGCCGCCGCGGATGCGGGTGGTGAGGGGGAAGCCGGCGGCGGAGGCGTCGCCGCAGACCGGCTGCCGCTCGGGGACGGCGACCGCCCCGTCGCTCCCGGGCCGCGTCAGGGCGGCGGCGGGCGCGGTGAAGGGCAGGGGTGCGAGTACGGCGGCCGCGACGCCGGCGGCCAGGACGTTGCTCGGTCGCATGGGGGGCCTTTGCTGCTCGTGAGCGGGGGTGGGGGCGGGGACGTCGGCGCGCGGGCAGTCGTCCCGGAGAACCTCCCACGCGCACGCGTCCGGGCCACGCTCCTCCGCCCGGCCCCCGCCGGACGGACCTGCCGCTCCACCCGGTCGGCGCAGCGCGCGGACCGCCCGGGGCGGGTCCGCCGCCTCCCTCCCGCAGTCGGTCACGCCCGGCTCCCGGCACCCTCGCGGGGCCCCCGCCCCACCCCGTACGGCGGTCGTCAGAGCCCGAACACCGGAGCCAGGACCAGCTGGGCCGCGCCCTCGGCGACCGGGTGGGCCGCCCCTTCGGCGAGGGTGACGGGAACCGCCGGCTGCCCGCCCCCACCGCGTCGCGCCCGCTCCTCCAGGACGGCGCCGACCCCCCGTACGAACGTCTCCGGGGCCCCGGCGACGACCCGGCCGCCGAGCAGGACGCGGTCGATGTCGAGGAGCCCTGCCAGGTTGGCCGCTCCCTCGCCCAGCACCCTGGCCGCCTCGGACAGCTCCCCGCGCGCGACGGCCGCCAGGCACAGGGCCTCCAGGCAGCCCCGGCCGCCGCAACCGCAGGCGATCCCGTCGAGCTGGACGGTCTGGTGGCCGAACTCGCCCGCCGCCGTCCGCGCGCCCCGGTGCAGCGCCCCGCCGAGGACGAGCCCGGCGCCCAGCCCCGTACCGAGGTGGAGGTACGCGAACGAGTCGCCGCCCCGCCTCGGCCCGCCCCCGCCGCCGGCCGCGGCGCCCGGGAAGCCCTCGTCCGCGCGCGCGGCGGGCACCCCCTCGCGCGTCCGGGCCGGCGCGGCCCCGCGCAGGGCGAGGCCGAGCGCCGCCGCGTTGGTGTCCTTGTCCAGGACCACGGGCAGGCCGAGCCGCGCCGCCAGGGTGTCCCGCAGGGGGAAGCCGTCCCACTCGGGGAAGCCGGTCACGCGGTGCGGGACGCCCGTGAGGTGGTCGAGCGGCCCGGGCATGGCGACCCCGACGCCGAGGACCTCGCGTCCCGGTGCCGTCAGGGCGTCCACCTGCGCGGCGACGGCCTCCAGGACCGCCTCCGCGCCGGCGCCCAGGTCCAGCGGGGCGGTGCGCGCGGCGACCGGGGCACCCGCCAGATCGACCAGGACGGCGGTGAGCTCGTCCCGGTCCAGGTGCAGGCCCACGGCGTGGGCGGCCCCCGGCACCAGGGCCAGCACCGTGCGCGGCTTGCCGCCCGTGGAGGCGCGGCGGCCCGCCTCGGCGGCCAGGCCCTCCGCCCGCAGCCGCGCGGTGATCTTGCTGACGGCCTGGGGGGTGAGCCCGGTGCGCTCGGCGAGCTCCAGCCTGCTGATGCCGCCGTCGCCCGCCGTGCGCAGCAGGTCGAGCACGAGCGCGGCATTGTGGCTGCGCAGGGCCGGCAGGTTGACACCCGTATTGCTGTTCACGCCCCCATTGTCGCGTGCGCTTGCACTTTGGCAACAGCGTTGCTTAAGTGGGTGGCATGACTGGCACCGGCACCCCCCTGCGCGTCGGACTCGTCGGCTACGGCCTGGCGGGCTCCGTGTTCCACGCCCCGCTGATCGCCGCCACCGAGGGCCTGGCCCTGGACACGATCGTCACGTCGAATCCGGAACGGCGGGAGCAGGCCCGCGAGGAGTTCCCGGACGTCCGCTTCGCGGCCTCGCCGGACGAGCTGTGGGAGCGCGCGGACGCACTCGACCTCATCGTCATCGCCTCCCCCAACAAGACCCATGTCCCGGTCGCGACCGCCGCCCTGGAGGCGGGCCTCCCGGTCGTCGTCGACAAGCCGATCGCGGGCACGGCCGCCGAGGCGCGGGCGCTGGCCTCGCTCGCCGAGGAGCGGGGGCTGCTGCTCTCCGTCTTCCAGAACCGCCGCTGGGACAACGACTTCCTGACCCTGCGCTCCCTCGTCGAGCGGGGCGCTCTCGGCGACGTGCAGCGCTTCGAGTCGAACTTCGAGCGCTGGCGGCCGCGGTTGAAGGGCGGCTGGCGGGAGTCGGGGGCGCCGGAGGAGATCGGCGGCCTGCTGTACGACCTGGGCAGCCATGTCGTCGACCAGGCGCTGGTGCTCTTCGGTCCGGCCGTGCGGGTCTACGCCGAGTCGGACGTACGCCGGCCGGGCGCCCAGGCCGACGACGACACGTTCATCGCGATCACCCACGCCGGCGGAGTGCGTTCGCACCTGCACGTCAGCGCCACCACCGCCCAGCTCGGCCCGCGCTTCCGGGTGCTGGGCTCGCGGGCCGGTTGGGTGAAGTACGGCCTGGACCCGCAGGAGGCCGACCTGCGCGAGGGCAGGCGCCCCTCGGCGGACGGCACGTGGGGCGTCGAGGACGAGTCGCTCCGGGGCCGCCTGGGTGAGGGGGAGTCCCCGCTCACCGGTGGCGGCGAGCCGGTGCCGACGCTGCCGGGCGACTACCCGGCCTTCTACGCGGCGATCGCCACCGCGCTGCGCGACGGCACGGCCCCGCCGGTCACCGCCCACGAGGCCGCGGCCGCGCTGGACGTCCTGGAGGCCGCGCGCCGCTCGGCCCGCGACGGCGTGGCGGTGACGCTGTGAGCGAGGCTCCCGCCATCCCCGAGCTGGAGGCCCAGGAGGCCCGGCTGACGCTGACCCGCTTCACCCACGAGGACGCCTGGACGCTCGGGACGCTGCTCGTCGAGCTCGCCCGCGACCGCCGGGCGCCGGTGGCCGTCGACATCCGGCGTGGTGCCCAGCAGCTGTTCCACTGCGCGCTGCCCGGGTCGAGCGCGGACAACGACGCCTGGATCGACCGCAAGCGCCGGGTCGTCGAACGGTACGGCGAGAGCTCGCTGCTGGTCGGCGCCCGCTTCCGGGCCAAGGGAAAGACCTTCGAGGCGGACTCCCGGCTGGACCCCGACGTCTACGCCGCCCACGGCGGTTCGTTCCCGCTCACGGTCGAGGGCGCGGGCGTGATCGGCTCCGTGACAGTCTCGGGACTGCCGCAGGTGGAGGACCACGCGCTGGTGGTCGAGGCGCTGGAACGGTTCACGGCGGTGTGACACCGAAGGGGCCGCCCCCGGCGGGAGCGGCCCCTCTCCCAGCCGTGGGGCCGGCCCCCCGACGGGGCGGCCTTCCGGCCGCGCTCACGCGTCCTTGAGCTCCTGCCGCTGGCGGCCGAGGCCGTCGATCTCCAGCTCCACCACGTCACCCGCCCGCAGGTACGGCTTCGGCTCGGGCCGGCCCATCGCCACGCCCGCGGGCGTACCGGTGTTGATGACGTCGCCCGGGTAGAGGGTCATGAACCGGCTGACGTAGCGGACCACCTCCCCCACGGGGAAGATCTGGTCGGCGGTGCTGCCGTCCTGCTTCAGCTCGCCGTTCACCCAGAGCCTCAGCGACAGGGCCTGCGGGTCCGGCACCTCGTCCGCCGTCACCAGCCACGGGCCCAGCGGGTTGAACGTCTCGCAGTTCTTGCCCTTGTCCCAGGTGCCGCCGCGCTCCAGCTGGAACTCGCGCTCCGAGACGTCGTGCGCCACCGCGTACCCCGCCACGTGCGCGAGCGCGCTCTGGGCCGACTCCGCATAGCGGACCGTACGCCCGATGACCACCGCGAGCTCGACCTCCCAGTCGGTCTTGCGGCTCCCGCGCGGTACGAGCACGGTGTCGTGCGGCCCCACGACCGTGTCCGCCGCCTTGAAGAAGACGACGGGCTCGGCGGGCGGCTCGGCACCGGTCTCGGCCGCGTGGTCGTGGTAGTTCAGCCCGATGCACACGACCTTGCCGATCCGGGCCACCGGCGGGCCGACGCGCAGTCCGGCGGGGTCGAGGGCGGGCAGCACGCCGGCGCCGACGGCCGCCCTGATCCGGTCGAGCGCGGACGCGTCGGAGAGCAGGTTCCCGTCGATGTCCGACACCACCGCGGTCAGATCCCGCAGGGTGCCGTCCTGGTCGAGCAGGGCGGGCCGCTCGGCGCCCGCCGTGCCCACGCGCAGCAGCTTCATGGTCTTGATCCCTTGGTCGAGGTAGGCCCCGGCCGATGGGGTGCGGCCATCGGTGGATCGGTCGATCCTCCAAGACGGCGGCGCACCCCGCAAGACCCCGTTCACCCACTGGACCCTTACGCCATGGCGGCCGGCCCCGCCGCCGGCCCGTCCCGGTACAGGAACGCCCGCTCGACGGCGGTCCACGTGGTGCTGGTGACGACGTACAGCGCGGCGGCGAGCGGGACGACGGCGACCGTGATGAGGGTGGCGAAGGACAGCAGCGGCATCACCTTGGTCATGGCCCCGACGGCCGCCATGCCGGGCATGTCCTGCTGCGGCACCGGCGAGGCGGCCATCTGCCGCTTGGTGCGCCGGTACGTCCAGGTGGCGACCGCGGCGACGAGCGCGAAGAGCACCAGGTAGACCAGCCCGGCCCCGCCGAACGGCCCGCCGTGCGCGAGCGCGTCGGCCCAGTGGCCGTCGAGGGGCGCGGCGAGGAGCGTGTGGCCGGCCATCCTGCCGCCGGAGAAGAGGTGGTACATCAGGAAGAACGCGGGCAGCTGGAGCAGGCTCGGCAGGCAGCCGGCGAGCGGCGACACCTTCTCCTTGGCGTGCAGTTCGAGGATGGCCTTCTGGAGGCGCTCGGGGTTCTTGCCGTGCTTCTCGCGCAGGGCGGCGACCTGCGGGGCGAGCCGGGTCCTGGCCTTCTGGCCGCGCGCGGCGGCCCGGGAGAGCGGATGGATCGCCAGACGTACGAGCACGGTGAAGGCGACGATGGCGGCGGCGGTGGCCGACGCGCCGAAGAGGGGCTGGAGCAGGTCGGCGAGCTGCTCGACCAGCGAGGCGAAAACGGACATGGGGGAGCCCTCCGAGGGGTCTCGTCGTGCCGGGAAGACATACGGGTCGGCATGACGAACCGCGAGGGCGGGCCGTAGCGGGACACGGCTCCCGGGCCCCGTGCGGAGCCCGGGAGCCAGAGCCCCCTCGAAGAAGCCCGGAAGCCCGGGAGCCCGGGAGCCCGGGCCCCGTGCGGAGCCCGGAATCCCGGGAGTCCGGTTCACGGGAGTCCGGGTCACGGGGGCCTCTGGCCCGGGGCCTGGTCCGGCTTGGGCCGTCACCGGGCCGGAGGTCCGGACCAGGTCCGGGACAGGGCGGGCCGTTGGGGGAAGGCGCCCTACGCGGTCGTCGGAAGGAGACGTCCGGGCGCCCGGGGCCGCCTGCGCCCCGACGCGTCGGGGTCGCGCTGCGGCAGGAAGGCCGTGCGCTGCTCACGGTCGCGGATGGCGGTGCGCACCCGGGTCGGCGGTACGGCAGGAACCGTGCGCGCGCTGATGAGGGCGCACACGACGAGCGCGGAACCCGCGGCGGCCGTGGCGGCGAGGGCGACGGCGGCGGAGAGTCCGCCGCCTTCGATGAGCAGCACCTCGGTGAGCAGGAAGAGCAGCAGACCGACGGAGCGCAGCAGACCCGTCACTGTCCCTCCCCTCCCGGGCGCACCCTCGTGCCCTCAGGCGCGCATCCTCTCGTACACCTGAAGGACGACCGTACGGTCAGACAGGTTCCCGCGTCGCCCCGGTCTTCTCGGCGCGCGGCTCCGCGCCCGTGAGCCTCTCGTAGGCCAGCACGTCCTCGTCCGGCCGCTCGTCCCGGTCACGCGGCCCCGCGTACGTGACCGCGAGCGCGACCGCGAGGTTGGCCGCCAGCGCCACGACCCCGGCGTTGACCCCGCCGACCGGGTCGTTCCCGGTGAAGACGAGGGCGCAGACCACGGCGACCCCGGTGGCCAGACCGCTCACCGCCCCGGCGAGGGTGAGCCTGCGCCAGACCAGCCCGAGCAGCAGCATCGGCAGCAGCTGCGCCATCCCCTCGTACGAGATCAGCGAGAGCCGCACCAGGGTGTTGGGCGCGGCGTACGTCAGCACGAGCGCCAGTGCGCCCGCCGCCACCACGACGACCTGTGAGGCGCCCTTCTCCCGGCCGTGCCACCTCGGCACGAGGGACAGCACGCTGCGGCCCCACATGGTGCCGATGACCAGCATGAAGACGGCCATGGGGACGATCGAGGACAGCGCCGCCGCGACCCCGATCAGCCCGACCGCCCAGGCGGGCAGCGAGTCGACGACCAGCCGGAACAGCGCCAGGTTCGAATCGGCGCCGGTCAGGCCGGGCACCACGAACGCGGCCGCCAGCCCCAGCAGCATCGGTACGAAGAGGAGGACGTTGTAGGCGGGCAGCCAGATGGCGTTGCGGCGCAGCACGTCGGCGTCGCGGGCGCCGAGGTAGCCGGCGACGGTGGTGGGGAAGATGACGACGGTCAGGGCGTTCAGCAGGGTCGTGGTCGCGAACCAGGCGACGCCGAAGCCGCCTCCCCCGTGGCCGGGGAGGGTCAGCCACTCGCGCTTCTCGGTGACGACCCGGTGGAGGAAGTCCCCGTACCCGCCGAAGTAGTGCGTGGGCACGTAGACCGCGAGGAAGGCGAGCGTCCCGATCACCGTCGCGTCCTTGAGGACGGACACCCAGGCGCTGCCGCGCAGACCGCTGACCACGACGAAGCCGGTGGTGACGGCGAAGGCGACGAAGTACGCGGTGCCGAGCCCGACCGTCCCGTAGGAGATGACGGACAGGACCACGCCCATACCGGTGATCTGGAGCTGGATGTACGGCAGCAGGAAGACGGTGGCGAGGACGGCGACCGCCGCCCCCAGCCATGGCCTGCCGTACCGGTGGGCGACCATGTCGGTGATGCCGACGAGCCCGTGCTTGCGCGCGTAGCCCCAGAGCATCGGCCCCACGACGTACCCGAGCGCGTATCCGCACGACATGTACGCGACGACGTAGAGCACCGGTGCGCCGTAGTCGTAGCCCCATCCCGCGGCGCCCAGATAGCTGAAGCTGGTGTACCCCTCCCCCGCCATCAGCACCCAGATGAAGACGGTGCCGAGGCTGCGCCCGCCGACGGACCACTCGGCGAGGCCGCCCGCACCGCCGCCCCGTCCCCGTACCGCGAGCAGGCCGAGGGCGACGGTCGCGACCATGAAGACCCCGAAGACCGAGGTGGCGACGGCGGCGTTCACCGGTGGTCCCCCCGCCAGGCGAGCCAGACCGCGACCGGCGTCACCAGGGTCGCGGCGAGCAGCCACACGAAGAGGAACGGCAGCCCGAGAAGAACCGGCTCGACCCTGTTCACCAGCGGCAGCGCCCCGGCGAACAGGACGAACGGAACGAGCAACCACAACAAATGGGGCCTGCGTCTGATCACTCAGGGACCCTAACGCGGAGGCGTTCCCCGCCGGCCTTCCCCCTGCTCCCGCCCGGCTTCTCCCGGTCGTCCCCGGTTCTCTCCCCCGCGACGGGCCGGTGCGCGCGGCCGTCCGCGACCGGGCCGTGACCCGTCGACCGGGTCCCGCGGCGGCCCCGCCGACGGGCCCCGCGACCGGTGGCCGGTCGCGTGCCCGGTCCCGGAAACCGCTCGCCCGGCAACTCACGGGAGCGGGAGCCGGAACGTCTCCGCCCCGCGCCCCGCACAGCAGTACGGTAGCCACCATGCGCCCCGACACGCCTGCCGCCCACATCGCCGAAGCCGAGCGTCTGCTGCGCACCGCGGCCCAGTACCCGGCGGACCACGAGCCGCTGCTGCTGCGCGCCGCGGCCCATCTGGAACTCGCCGGCGACCGCACCCGTGCCACCACGCTGTACGACAGCCTCCTCGCGACCGAACCGGAAGACCCGCACCTGATCAAGGCCCTGAAGGCCGCCAACCTGTGGGAGTACGGCCACGAGGCCGAGGCCCGCGCCATCATCGAGGGCATCCGCGCGGCGGCCCCGGCCGACGCGGCCGCCTGGGCGATCGTCGCCGAGACCCTGGAGGCGCACGACGAGCTGGAGGCGTCGGAGGCGACGTTCACGGCCGCGGCGACCCTGCTGGTCCCGTCCATCGACGACGAGGTCCCGTACGCGTCGCAGTCCCTCCTCATGGGCCGCCACCGGGTCCGCCGCCTGCTCGGGACGCGGCACGACGACTGGGACGTCCTGGCCGACCGGCTCCACACGGGGGCGGTGCCGCTGGACGAGCTGCACGACCCCAAGCGCCTATGGTCGCTGGGGTCGTCCGACCCCGCGGAGCTGCGGGCGGAGATCACCCGGCTGCGCAGCGAGCTCGGCTCGTACCGGACGGCCCTGTCGCGGCCGTTCCCGGTCGCGGTGCTGCTGTGGCCCGCCGAGGAGCTGGCCGAGCTGCTGGAGGCGTACCCGGAGCTGGAGTCCGAGTACCCGACGCACGCCGCGCACCTCACCGACATCGAGGCGTCCCTGCGGGAACTGGCCGCCGCGGGCACCCCGAACCTGGGCGTCGTGCAGGGCACCGTCCCGTCGTACGAGGCGTTCGCGGCCTCCGAGGCGGCGTCGCCCTCGACGGCGGCGCTGCTGCCGCAGTACGCCACGACCCTGGCGGCGCGCGGTCTCGCGACCCCGTGGCCGCCCTCGAAGACGGCTCCCTGCTGGTGCGGCTCGGGCACGCCGTACGGCGAGTGCCACGGCACCGCGCACCACTGACGGGGCGCCCCCGCCCCCGGGGCCGCCGCGACCGGCCGGCCCCGGGCGTGACCCCGCGACCTCCTCGATCGGGTGAGGCGGAAACGTTACGACGTAGTGCGTCCGGGTGACGCGCCTCTTTCCGGGGCGGCGGCCGGGTAGCGCTGAGGAGCCAACCACCCCCGGAACAAAGGGTTGTCCTCATGCGCCTTCGCCCCGGTCTCCGTTCCCGGCTCCGCCCCCGCCTTCGTACGTCCCTGGCCGCCGCGCTCGGCGCCCTCACGCTGCTCGTCGCCGTACCCGGACCGGCCTCGGCCGCCTCGGGCCAGTTCCGCTACACGTACGTGACGGACGAGGGCTACGAGGCGGTCGGCTTCTTCTTCGACCCGCCGAGCGGCCAGTGCGTGAACCTCCCGGGCGCCGGCTCCGACGACCTGCCGCCCGCGTACGCGCCGAAGAACCTCACCGACGCGTCGGCCACGGTCTTCCTGGCCGCCGGCTGCGCGGGCGACACCTTCTACACCCTGCGCCCGGGAGGCGGCGCCTCGGACCGTCTGCTGGTGCGCTCGGTCGTCTTCTCCTGACCCGGCCCGCACCTGGCGCCCGCCGCGCCCCCGCTCACGAGCGGGGGCGCGGCAGCGTCCTGCGCGGCAGCAGACCCGAACAAACGTCCACAGGGGCGACTTCCGGCCTTCGCCTGTTCTTCCTGCCACGCCTCCAGTAGTTTCACGCTCAACCACCACGGCCGTCGACTGGCCACACTCCCCCCACGCAGTCCCAGTCCCTGTGTGAGCGAGGGAGAACCGCGCCATGACCAACCCGTACCAGCAGCAGCCCTTCACCCCGGGCGCCGCCGCCGCACCGGCCCACCACCCTGCGCCGCAGCGCCCGCCGCACCGCATGAAGCGCGTCTGGGGCGGTGGACTGCTCCTGCTGCTGATCGGCACCGGCTGCGGGGCCCTGGGCTCCGGGGACGGCACGAAGCCGGCGGCCGGGCCCGCACCGGCCACCACGGTGACGGCCACCGCCACGGTGACCGCGACGCCCACGGCCGCACCGGCCCCCGCACCGACGGTCACCGCGACCGCGACCGTCACGGCGACGGCCACCGTCACCGCCACCCGTCGGGCCGCCGTCGACAACAGCTCCGGCAACGACGACGTCCCGGCCGACGACAGCGACAGCGGGGGCGGGAGCGTCTACTACAGCAACTGCGCGGCGGCCCGCGCGGCCGGAGCGGCCCCGGTCCACCGCGGCGAACCGGGCTACGCCCCCCACCTGGACCGCGACAACGACGGCGTGGGCTGCGACAACGGCTGACACCCCGACGGGCCCGGCCCCGGGGCTCCGGCCCCGGGCCGGTGCGGCACCACGGGCCGGAATCCGCACTCTTTCGTCACTTCGGGGGACTCTGTGTCTCTCCACACTTACGTGCAGTATTTTCACACTTAACAATTGCCGTTCGACTGGTGTCTCCTCCCCCCACTCAGGCCCAGTCACCTGTGTGTGCGAGGAACATTCATGCCTTACGAGCCCAGTGCCGCGTGGCAGTACGACGTACCGACCAGCGGCAGCAAGCGGCTCCCGCCCGCGGCCCGCTACATGGAGTCCCTGACGCACCAGGGGTACGGGTTCGAGGCCGCCATCGCCGACCTCATCGACAATTCCATCGACGCCGGTGCGCAGAACGTCGTGGTCAGCTTCCTCCGCGACGAGGACCGGCTCGTCTCCCTGCTCGTGATCGACGACGGCAAGGGCATGAACGACGACGAACTGGACGTCGCCATGACCGTCGGCGGCCGGGAGGGCTACGCCGACTCGGCCCTCGGCCACTTCGGCGCCGGTCTGAAGGCGGCGTCCCTCTCGCACGCGAACGCTCTGACCGTCGTCAGCCGCACCAAGCGAAGCCCTGCCACCGGGCGCCGCTGGCTGACCGCCCGGGCACAGGCCGACTTCAGCTGCGACATCGTCGACGCCAAGTACTGCCAGAACCTGATCGACCGTTACGACGGCGTCATCGGCTGGCACGGCACCATCGTCCGGTGGGACGGGGTCCGCTCGTTCGAGACCATCATTGAGGGGCAGACCGACCGCTTCCTCAACGAGACCATCGAGCGCCTGGAGACCCATCTCGGCCTCTATCTGCACCGGTTCCTGAGCCGCGAGGGCTTCCACATCGACATCGTGGTCGAGGACGTACGCACCCGCGACGAGCTGGACCACCGCGGCATCGAGGCGATAGACCCCTTCGGCTACCGCGTCCCGGGCCGCCCCGGCTACCCACGCACGTACACCGCACCGGTCGAGGGCGTCGGCGACGTACGGATGAGCGCCCATATCTGGCCCCCGAAGTCCCCGCTCGTCGCCTTCCGCGGCATCGGTGCGCTGGCCGACCGCCAGGGTTTCTACATCTACCGCAACGACCGGCTCGTCCAGGCCGGCGGCTGGAACGGCACGCGCAGCGGCGAGACGCACCACAATCTGGCCCGCGTCGCCATCGACCTGCCCGCGCAGCCGAACGAGGTCTTCTCCCTGACCGTCAAGAAGGACGGTGTGAACGTCACGCCCGCCTTCGCCAGGGGCCTGGAGAAGGCCACCGACACCGACGGCCACACCTTCGCCGCGTACCTGGCCGAATCGGAGACGACCTACCGCGAGGCCGCACGGCGCTCCACCGAGGTCCACCGCAAGGAGGTCGTCCCGCCGGGCAAGGGCATCGACCCGAAACTGAAGCGGGTGCTCCGCGACGAGCTGCCGGAACTGGAGGGCGAGGACCCCATCACCTTCCGCTGGGAAGCCCTGCCGGACGGCACCTTCTTCGACATCGACCGTGAGGAGCACGTCGTCCGCCTCAACAGGGAGTTCCGGCAGGCGTTCAACGGTGACCGGCGCGCCGGTTCGAACGACGCCCCCGTACTCAAGGGCCTGCTCTACCTGATGCTGGAGAAGAACTTCCGCATGGGCCGCTCCAGTGCCCAGCGCGACGACGAGATGGCCCTGTGGAACAGCGTCCTGCTGTCGGCCGCCCAGTGTGAGATCGCCCGCTTCGAAACCGGCCGCTGAAGGAACGCGCAATGACCGATCACCTGCTCAACCTCCACGGCGACGTGCTGGCCGCGATGCGGCGCGGGCCGAAGCCGTTCGCGAAGCTGGCCTTCACGCTCTCCGAGGCCGAGGAACCGGCGGACACCGCCCTGACGCACTTCCGCGACCGTCTGATGACCGCCGGCGCCGGTGACGAGCTCACCGCACTGTGGCACCGCTCGCTGACCGCCTGGGACCTCGACGAGCACGCCACCTGGTCCGACGCCCGGCCGCGTACGGACGAACGGCGCACCGACACGTACAACCGCCTCGGCTTCGGCGCCGACCTGCGCAAGGCACTGGACGCCGCGGTCCCGGTCTTCAAGGAGCCCGGTGCCGTCGTCATCAGCCGCGACTTCCACCCGTGGTACACCCGCGAATCGGCCGCCAACCGCTCCTTCTACTGGCCGTCGTACGAGAAGCTGCTGCGTCGCAAGGGCTGGAGCGACGCGGCCGTCTCCTCGCTGGACGAGGCGTCGCACGCGGTCGTGGAACGCCTCGCGGACCCCACGCGCGCCGAGGCGTACAGCGCCCGCGGCCTGGTCGTCGGGTACGTGCAGTCGGGCAAGACCGCCAACTTCACGGGTGTCACGGCGAAGGCCATCGACGCCGGGTACCGCCTGGTGATCGTCCTCGGCGGCACGCTCAACCTCCTTCGCGGCCAGACGCAGCGCCGTATCGACATGGAGCTGACGGGCCAGGAGAACATCCTGCGCGGCGCCGACCCGCAGGACCTCGACGCCCTGGTCGACGTGGACTATCAGGACGACGAGGACTGGCCGGCGAAGTTCGTCTCCCACGGCGGCCGCCCCTCCTCGCTGGGCGCCTTCGACATCGAACGCCTCACGACCCGTGACGACGACTACAAGTCACTGCTCAGCGGCATCCGGGCGCTGGAGATCGACAAGCAGTCCCACGCCCTTCCGCTCTACGCCCCGGAGAACCTGCACCGCGCGGCGGCCCGTGTGATGGTCGTCAAGAAGAACAAGGCCGTACTGACGAAGCTCGTCAAGGACCTCAAGAGGATCGGCCCGCTGCTCGGCGAGATCCCGGCCCTGATCATCGACGACGAGTCGGACCAGGCTTCGGTCAACACGACGGACCCGAAGAAGTGGGAGGCCGGCAAGGTCTCGCGCACGGCCATCAACGCACTCATATCGGAGCTGCTGTCACTGCTCCCCCGCGCCCAGTACGTCGGCTATACGGCGACCCCGTTCGCCAACGTCTTCGTCGATCCGGGTGACGGCGAGGACATCTTCCCCCGGGACTTCCTCATCTCCCTGCCCCGGCCGACCGGCTACATGGGGGTTCAGGACTTCCACGACCTCGACGACCCGACCGGAAGGGCGGAGGAGACCCACGTACGGGGAATCTACGACGACACCGGTGACCGCCTCCAGGAGGCGATGGACTCCTTCCTCCTCACGGGTGCCCTGAAGCTCTACCGGGCCGGCCACGGGGTGCCCGAGGGCCCGTTCCGCCACCACACGATGCTCGTCCACGAGTCCGTCCGGATGGACGACCACGCGGGCCTCGCCCTGCGCATCAACACCATGTGGCACAACGCGGCCTACACGGGCCACGACGGCCACGCCCGTCTGGAGCACCTGCTCACGCGCGACTTCCAGCGGTACGCCGCCGAGGACCTGCCCATGCCGGCCTCGTACGCCGAACTGAAGCCGTACGTCTTCGAGGCCCGCCGGCTCATCAACTCCGGCGGAAGCCCGGTCGTCGTGGTCAACGGTGACACGGACCGCTACTTCGAACAGATCGACCTGGACTTCGACCGCACCCCGCACGTCTGGAAGATCCTGGTCGGCGGCACCAAACTGTCCCGCGGGTTCACGGTGGAGGGCCTGACGGTCACGTACTACCGGCGCACGACGCAGCAGGCGGACACCCTCATGCAGATGGGCCGCTGGTTCGGCTTCCGCCCGGGCTACCGCGATCTGGTGCGCCTCTTCATCGGCCGCGAGGAACAGCTGACGAAGACGAAGACGGTGGACCTGTACGAGGCGTTCGAGGCCATCTGCCGCGACGAGGAGCTGTTCCGCGAGCAGCTCGCCCAGTACGCCGAACTGGTCGACGGCCGCCCTCAGCTCACCCCGGCCCAGGTCCCGCCGCTCGTCTCCCAGCACCTGCCCTGGATCAAGCCGTCGGCCAGGAACAAGATGTTCAACGCGGAGCTGGTGGAGCTCCGCACTCCCGGTGAATGGGTGGAACCGCCGGCCTATCCGGAGACCGGTCCGGAGCTCCGCCGCAACGTGGAGCTCTGGGAACCCCTGCTGTCCACGCTGAGCGGCCCCCCGGCCACACTTACATACCCCTCCACCGGGGTGGGCCCCCATGGCAGGTACGAAGCTCTCCTGACCGAGGTGTCCCACGGGCAGCTTCTCGGGGTCCTGCGAGGCCTTCGCTGGTCGGTACCGGACCACTTCGCGCCGCATATGGAGTACCTCGACTCGCTCGGACGGACTCCCGGGCAGATCGACGACTGGCTCGTGGTGGTTCCACAGCAGACGGCCACCGACCGCGTCGAGGCTTCGCTGCTGGGCTCGCGGCCGCTCACCTTTGCGACACGCGCGCGGCGACGAGGCCCACTGTTCGGTGCCATCAGCGAGCCCAAGCATCGTCCTGCCGCCTTGCGGATCGCGGGAGCTCGGCCACCGTCCGATGACCCGTTCCTCGAATCGCTGGTACGGGAGCGACGCGGTGTCCTCGTCCTGTACCCCGTGATCGAATCCGGCACCCAGCCGATCACGGGCGGCATAGCGGACCCGAGCAAGGTCGTCATGGCGTTCGCGATGGTGGCCCCGGCATCGGCCACCGACCGGCACCAGGGCCTCGCACGCTTCCGTACGATCGATTCGAGGCAGAAGGAGTCGGCGATCATCGATCGACCCGTCGGTCGGTAGGTCACCACGGCGGGGAGGAGGGAGCACTCATGAATCCTGTCGAGCCTTCCTCCCCTGCGGTGTCCGCCCGTATGAGTCGCCAGACCGCAAGGAACACGAACCCGGAGTTGGCCGTCCGGAAGCTGCTGCACGCGGCGGGGCTCCGCTACCGACTCCACGTGCGCGTTCCCGGCATGCCTCGACGAACGATCGACGTCGCCTTCCCCGGAGCGAAGATCGCCGTCTTCCTGGACGGGTGCTTCTGGCACGGCTGCCCGCAGCATGCCACTCGACCGAAGTCCAATGCGGCATGGTGGGGAACCAAACTCGACAAGAACATGGCGCGGGACCGGGAGACCACTGCACATCTCGAAAGCGCGGGATGGCTGGTACTCCGGTACTGGGAGCACGAGGACCCACAGGCCGTCGCCGACGCGGTGGAGGCCGAGAGACGGGCCAGACCGCCACGCGTGCGATCCTCGGCCGACGCAAATACCCATCGGAACCACGGGCCAATCACCTAGAATCCCCCAAGGCATTCTCAAGGTGGGGGGATAGTCATGCTCGATGGCCATGGGCTCACGACGTTGGAGATCTGCGCCGGCGGCGGGGGGCAGGCAATCGGACTCGAACAGGCCGGCTTCGAGCACGTCGGGCTGGTGGAGCAGAACCCTCATGCATGCGCCACACTCCGACTGAATCGCCCCGGTTGGAAGGTCATCGAAGGCGATGTCCGCGACTTCCTGCCGGGCCCTCATATCGGTCAACGCCAGATAGATCTCCTATCCGGCGGCATCCCTTGTACGCCCTACTCCATAGCCGGCAAACAACTCGGCTCCACGGACGAGCGGGATCTTCTGCCCGAAGCTCTACGACTGGCCCGGACTCTTCACCCTCGCGCGATAATGCTGGAAAACGTCTCCGAACTCGTCAAGAGCTCTAAATTCAAGTACACCCGCGAGAAATTGAGCGCCGACCTCCAGGACTTGGGATATTCAGTACGCATGGACCTTGTTGACGCCCAGAATTTCGGCGTTCCCCAACGGAGAGTTCGAGCCGTGGTGGTCGCAATGCGCCCGGATGCTTTCCAGCACTTCAACCTGCCGCTCGGGAATTGGGAGCTCCCTCCGACGGTAGGAGAGGTACTCGAAGACTCCATGGGATCAAAAGGGTGGACGGGCGCGAAGGAATGGGCCCGGCTCGCGAACGACATCGCACCGACTCTCGTCGGGGGATCGATGAAGCATGGCGGTGGAGATCTGGGCCCGGACCGGGCAAAGAACAGCTGGGCGAAACTCGCCGTCAACGGCAACTCACTGAGCGATGACGTTCCCGACCCCGACTTCGTTCTGCAACACGGCGTCGGACGAGGTGGGCGAACCGGCTACCCGAGGCTCACGGCTCACCAAGCCGCCCTGATACAGGGATTTCCCCCCGATTGGCAGTTCGCAGGTGGTAAGACCGCACGCTACAAGCAGATCGGCAACGCCTTCCCCCCTCCCGTCGCCCGCACGGTCGGCACCTCCATCGCCGCAGCCCTGCATGCCGCCTCGACCGCCGGATGAACGTGATGAACCGCACAGGCGCCAAGACGGCCGGTAAGGAGGCAGGTTGGTCGGCAACCGGTCCCGGGGTACGGCTCACATGTCTGTAGTCTGTCGCCCATGACCGCCCGCACCAACGCCACGATCAACGTCGTAGACCTCTTCGCCGGCTGTGGCGGCTTCACTCAAGGGTTCCACGCATACAAGCCGGAACCCGGTCAAAGCTCACCGTTTCGCTCCATCGCTGCCGTCGAATTCGACCAAGCAGCGGCTGCGACCTATGCGGCGAACTTCGGTGGCGACGCAGAAACCGGCTGCGACGTTTTTGCGGGCGATATCAAGGAGTGGGACCCGACCCCCTACAAGGGCAAGGTCGATGTCATCCTCGGCGGACCTCCCTGCCAGGGATTCTCGGGGCTGGGCGCGGAGAACCCCCTGGATCCACGGAACAAGTTGTGGCGGGAGTACGTCAAGGTTGTCGCCGCCCTCGAACCCAAGATTTTCGTGATCGAGAACGTCGACAGATTCTACAAGTCTGCCGAGTACAGGGCACTACTCGGTTCGAACATGAAGGGCCTCCTCCGAAATTACACTCTGACGGAGCAGAAGGTCCTCAATGCGGCCGACTACGGAGTGCCCCAAGCGAGGCGCAGGGCGATCGTAATCGCAACCCACAAGGATCTTCCCGCCCTGAAGCATCCGAGCCCTACCCATGAGAAGAAGAAATCCCCGGAGGGACTGTTCGACCCATCTGGACGCCATCCGTGGGAGACGGTCGAGTATATCTTCAAGAAGACTCCGGTGGAGCCCGCCACTACAGAACTTCCCGACGCAAGAGTCGAGATCCTGGGTGCAAGCATGCCAGGAATATATACCACCAGAGATCTTCATATCGGCAGAAACCCCACTCCCCTCTCACGGGCAAGGTACCGAGCAATCGGACCCGGCCAGAACAGGAATGCCCTCCGGGGACGGACCGCGGTGATCGATGGCAAGGTCGTGGAGCTCTCGACCGCCAGTTGGGACCGACATGACAGCGGCTCCGGGGATGTGATGGGACGCCTCCGGATCGACTCTCCCGCTGTGACCATTCGCACCGAATTCTTCAAGCCGGAAAAGGGACGCTATCTCCACCCCACGGCAAACCGCCCTATCACCCACTACGAAGCGGCGTTGATCCAGGGCTTTCCCGAGGAATTCCGATGGTGCGGCTCGAAGATTCAAATCGCCCGCCAGATCGGAAATGCCGTTCCGGTCGGTCTCTCAGAGGCGTTGGCCAGGCACATCCATCAACATCTGGCCTCGGTCTGAGCGTCGGGACAGGCGTGTCGCTCCGCGCCGCTGTCGACGCGGAGCGAACACATGCCCGATCAGGCGTTCGACCTGCTGCCGAACAAGCCGCCGCCCTGGGTCAGGATGCGCTGCTCGACGTTGATCAGGCCCAGCAACGCTGCGGACAGGGCCTGTGGCGTGAGAAGCTCGCTGACGTCCTCCCGGCCGATCGCCACTGCCTCGCCGTCCTCCGTCCTCGCGACGAGGGTGCCGTTGAGGCTCTGGGCGTGCACCACATGTGCCACGGCCTCTTCTCCGTAGACGCGCTGCACCAGCTGCTGCACGTTGTCGGAGGTCGCCTTGGGCCACACGTTTCGGGTCCAGTGGTTGAACTCCTGCTGGAACACAGGATGCGCAGAGTTGAGATGGACGACTCCCCGGTGCTCGAACCCTTCTACGTCCATCGTTTCGTTCTGCGCATACCTGGCCAGGAACTTCGCTTCCTTGGCGTCGAACGTTTCCCAGCGGAAGGCCGGATATCCGCCTCGCATCCTGGCAGCAGCACCTTGGGCGCCGCCGCCACGAGTCGGCACCAGGATGCGGCTTTCAGGGCCGCTCCTGCGTCCCAGGGCCGGCTTCTCCTTCGCGTCCGCGCTGTTACGGGAGCGGGTGCCGGCCACAGCCGCACCGGCAAGGATTCCTGGAACCCGGCCCCCGGAGGAAGCCGTCGTCCGGGACGCCTTGAAACGTGGGTTCAGCCGATCAAGAATGCGGGTCAGGTTCTTTCCCATGGTGCCGTCCGCACGTGAACCGCTCGAAGCACGCGCCGAGTCCAACGCCTTCTTCAGCGGCTCGGGAAAGGCTTCGAAGAACGCGTCCCCCCACTCGTCCCAGGGAAGTTCGGCACCGCCCTTGGCCATGAGGATATGCCTGGACGCCTGGGTCAGAACGCCCCACTCGGTCGGCCTGCTGTCGCTGAAGACCGGGGGGCGAACGATCAACCACGTGCGACCTTTGATCTCGTCCGTTATGCCGAACTGCCTGTAGCGACTCTTGGTGTGGTCGGCGTGGTACGCCTCGCCCTGGTAGTCCACGACCACCACGGGATGTTGGTCGATGTAGTCGACGCCGCCACCGACCGGGGCGTCCGGTTCGGCAACGTAGAACCACTCGGCGACGGTCCCGTGCTCGTCCACGACGACTTCGCCTCGCAAAGGTGTGGATGGGATGTAGTGCCGCATGCCGTACACCCGCCTCGGGCGCCACACCATGGAACTGCCGTCCGGCAACTCCACGGTCCGGTCCTTGTTGTCACGACGTTCGCTGCGACCCTTGCGGTAGAGGTCCACCACTGTTGTCCGGACCCGACTCCCGTCCCGCTCGGGGACGTCCATCAACCGCCCGTTGAGGTAGCGGACCAGCCCGTCCACGCTCTCGCTCCGAGCGGGGTCAGGATCCCCCTTCCACGTGTCGCTGGCAGCCGACGCTCCGAGAAGAACCATGACGGTCCCCGTCTTCATCCAGTCGGGGCGTACCCGCCGCCAGTCGCAGCCGTGCTCCTCGTCCAGGTAGGGAGGAATCACATCCTGCCGCCCCAGGTAGGTCTCGTCCTCCTCGTCGTACACATCCCACTCGCGGAACGTGTAGCTGTCTCCTTCGCGATGGATCCAGACCATGTACCCGTCGGGCTCCTCCTCGGTGTAGCTGATGACAACCACGCCGTACGGGTTCCACGGGAGCACCGAGGACTTGAAGCCCTGCCCGAAGTTCCCGTCCACGCCGATCGGCTTACCACCACCACCGAAGGACGACAGGAAGACAAGCAGATCGTCCGGAGCCATCCCCGAACCGTTGTCCATGATCGTTCGGCGCAGGACACCTTGGGTGCGAGCGGCCTGCTCCTCGATGCCGAACTCGATGACGGAAGCGCCACTCTCCTCGGAGTTCCGCCACGCTTCTCGGGCCCACTGATATCGACCGCCTGCTTCGTACGCCTGACGGATGAGGTTTCCCACGGCCTCCGGGGGAACGTGAACTCGCCTGGCCATGTGTGGTTGCCCTTCTCTCCCCTAGAACTGAAGTCCTAGAAAACAGTTGAGGGTTGCCCCTCACGTGGCGTCCACTCTACGACCGAGCGCTTTTGGCGTGACGGGATTCTTCGATCATCTGCCCGTTCAGGGAGTCCTCTTGGACGAGTTGTCGGATCGAAGGAGCAATAAGTTCAAGTGTTGCTCAAGTATCGGTTCTCCCGCGAACTTCCCTCGGCGCTTGGACAAGATCCATGGGTTCATGGAGCGGGGCCTCGACGAGCCCCCTGAGTGACCGGACCGCCCGAAGGGATGCAGGCGATGAGCGAAGCCCGTTCCGTCCCCCTTCCGACCACCCGCTGGTTCAAGTCGTCGTACAGCGGTGCCAATACCACCGAGTGCGTCGAGTGCGCGCGTGTCGACGACGACCTGCTGGTGCGGGACTCCAAGCTGGATGCGGGGCCCGTCGTCGCGGTATCGGGTGCTGCCTGGCGGCGGTTCGTGGCGGCGGTCGGGACGTCGTGACCGCGAGCGTCCTCGGTCGAGGCCGAGGCCGACGAGGGCGGCCGTGGCAGTCGGGTAGGGCAGGTCTCAGGGCCTGACCTGGATCAGGGCGTGCGTGCCGTTGGTCCGCCAGCCGTCCTCGCCGGCCTGGAGGGCGGTCAGGGTGGACGGGTCGAGGCCGACGATCACGTCCGACTTCAGGGTGCGCAGGGCGGCCACGGGGCTCGGGAAGTCGCGCGTGCGGTCGGCGAACGGGGTCGTCGCCGGCCACAGCCGGTCCCCCACCAGGCGCCGGTAGTTCAGGTCGCCCTTCACCAGCGTCACGGTGGCGCCGGCCAGATCCTGGCGCAGGTCGTCCGGCATCGCGCTGTACGGCAGCGGCGCGCAGAAGAAGCCGTGGACGCGGACCGCGAGCCTGCCGGCGGTCATCGCCGACCAGAGGCGCCCGCCGACGCCGGCCGCGTATCCGGGGGCATCGCACAGCCGACGCAGGCCGTCGAGCACGTCCGGCATGGTCGCGTCGGACACGTAGTACGGGTACGGCTTGATGTGGAGGACCGCCTCGGCCGCGCGTCCGGTGTGCAGGAGGTGGTCGAGCAGGACCAGGTCGGGGATGAGTTCCCGTCCCGCGTTGTCCGCGATCAGGTGCACGGTGGCCGCCGCGCCCGTGGGCAGGAGCGACCACAGCAGGGCGCTGTCGTCGGCGACGAGGGGCGGCGAGCCGGTGGCGGCGGTGTGTGCCGTACCGGCGGAGATACGGAAGCCCAGGTCGGCGCGGTTGCCCCAGAGCGAGGCGTGCAGGAGCGCCTGAGCCGACTCCTCCGCGGGCCTGCCCGGGAGCTCGTCCAGGGCGGCGAGTTCGTCGTCGACCGCGGCGCTGCGCAGCTCGGCCCGCTTGAAGGGGGCGAAGGGGTCGACGCCCTGCCAGGGCCCGGGATCGAAGTGGCCGAGGGCGGCGAGGAGCTTGCGGTAGAAGTAGCTCTCGGCCCACAGGAACGGGACGTCGAACCAGGACGCGCCGAGGTACTCGCGGGCCCAGTTCTCCCACTGGTCCCGGTCGTGGGCGTCGGGCGCCAGGGGCTCGATCACCCCGTCGGTGGTCTCCTGGAGCAGGGCGTCCAGGGCCCGCTGTCGCGCGGGGTCCCAGGGGAAGGCGTCGCGGACCTGCCGGATGAGTGCCGGGTGGCGTTCGGCCAGAACGCTCCGGGCGAACGAGCCGGGCTCGTTGCTCCGGATCACCGGTGCCTCGTCGCTCGCGGTCATCGCCTCACGCACCCCTCGGGTCACGACCAGAACTCCCCGAACGCCGCCTGATCGGTCCAGGTCTCCCAGCCCTCGGTGACCTTACCTTCGTCGATGTGGAAGACGATGGCGAAGTCCATGTCGAGGTGCCTGCCCTCGCGTGAGGCCGTGCCGTGGAGCAGGGCGACCGTATGGTCGTCGTTGGCGAGGACGTCGCGGAGCCGGGACGCGAACGTGCCGCCCGACAGCTCGAAGACCCGCGCGAACAGGCCGAAGGTCGCGTCACGGCCCTCGTACACCCCGGACAGCGGGCCCCTGCCCGTCAGATGCCATACGACTCCGGGTGCGAAGACCTTCGCCAGTGCCTTCATGTCCCCCGCGGAGAAGGCGCTCATGGCGCGCTGGAACACCGTGATGTGCGGGTGAACGGTCACCGTTGCCTCCCTCGGCCGACCGCGAACGTAGCGCGGAGCCTGCCCGCCGGCCGTGGACGCACCGTGAAGGGGCGCTCCGCCCACACGACCGGACGCGCGCCGGGCGCCCGCCCGGCCCCGGGACGGGTCTCGTACGGGCCCGGCGTGAGCGGTGCGGACCGCCGCGTTAGCCTCGGGCAGGCAGACCGAAGAAGGCGGAAGGCAGGACAGCGATGGCCAGGATCCCGGCAACAGTGGTGGCGGCGAGCGGGCTTGTCGGCGGGTACGCCGTCGCCCGGTGGACCGGGAAGCGGCCCCTCGGCGGGGCCGCCCTGCTCGCCGCGGGGGCGGTGGCCGCCCGGGAGTGGCAGCAGCGCAGTGGCGGGAAGGCCGCGGCCGGGCTGAGCGTCGCGTATGTGGCCGCGTTCGCCGGGTCCCACCCGCTGGCCAAGAAGGTGGGCGCCTGGCCTGCGGTGTTCTCCGTGGCCGGGGCCATGGCCGCCGCCTCCTGGGCGGTCACCCGCGAGCGGGGCTGAAAAAGACGGCGCCCGGGGTGAACGCGCCCCGGGTGCCGCGCGTATTCAAGGGCACCTCCCCACAGTGGCTGGGCGGGCGACCGAACGGCAGGGAACATGGTCGCCCGCCCAGCGACCCTCCCCCGGGCCGCCGGCCCCGTGCGGCACCGGCGGAGCACTGGCCGCCCCGGCCGTTCGAGCGCCGCTCGTCGGGCCCTCAGCCGCCCAGCGCGTGCGAGACCGTGTAGATCACCAGGCCGGCCAGGGCTCCCACGACCGTGCCGTTGATACGGATGAACTGGAGGTCGCGGCCGATGTTGGCCTCGATCTTCTTCGACGTCTGGTCCGCGTCCCAGCCGGCCACCGTGTCGGTGATCAGTGAGGTGATCTCGGCGCGGTAGGTCGTGACGACGTAGACCACCGCGTCCTCGATCCAGCCGTCCACCTTCTCCTGGAGGCGGGTGTCGGTCGCCAGCCGGCTGCCGAGGGAGATCAGCGAGGCGCGGGCGCGCATCCGCAGTTCGCTGGTCTCGTCCTCCGCCGCCGAGATGATCAAGGAGCGTATCGAGGCCCAGGCGGACGCGATGACGTCCTGCACCTCCGGGCGGGCCAGAAGGTCCGACTTGAGGCGCTCCACGCGCCCCCGGGTGTCCGTGTCGGCCTGGAGGTCGGACGCGAAGTCCGTCAGGAAGCGGTCGATCGCGCCGCGAGCCGGATGCGCGGGCATGTCGCGCATCTCCGTGACGAAGCGCAGCAGCTCCTTGTAGACCCGCTCGCCGACCTTCCTGTCGACGAACCGGGGTGTCCAGCCGGGGGCGCCGCCCTGGACCGCGTCCATGACGGAGTCGCCGTGGAAGACCAGCCAGTCGTGCGCGCGGGCGCAGATCAGGTCCACCGCCCGGCGGTGCGCGCCGTCGGCGACGACCTTCTCCAGGGTCTTCCCTATCCCGGGGGCGATCTCCGCAGCGTCGGCCCGCCGCGTGATCGCCTCGCCGACGACTGCCTGTACGTCCGCGTCGCGGAGTACGGTCAGCGCGCCGCGCAGGGCCGTCGACAGCTCGGCCGTCACCCGGTCGGCGTGGGCCGGCTCGGCGAGCCAGCCGCCGAGGCGGCGGCCGATGGACAGGGAGTGCAGGCGGGCCCGTACGACATCGGCGGACAGGAAGTTCTCACCGACGAACGCGCCGAGCGAGGCACCCAGCTGGTCCTTCTTCGTCGGGATGATCGCGGTGTGCGGGATGGGCAGTCCGAGCGGTCGCCGGAAGAGGGCCGTGACCGCGAACCAGTCCGCCAGCGCGCCCACCATGCCGGCCTCGGCCGCCGCGGCCACATAGGGCGGCCAGCCGGTCACGCCGGAGTTGCGGGCCCAGGTGGCCAGCGCGTAGACGACGGCCACGAACAGGAGCAGGCCCGTCGCCGTGGCCTTCATGCGCCGGACCCCCTGGCGCTTCTCCTCGTCCGCCGCCGTGTACGCGAAGGCGACCAGCGGCGACCGGGCCCCCGAGGGGGCCTTCTCGTCCGTTTCCGTGCGTTCCATCCGCTCCACCGTTCGCGTACGACGTCTGTACGTAGTCACTACCTCAGGTACTCCCGGGGCGCATTCCGAGTTCCCGGGGCCATGCCGGATGATGTGTTCGGTTCTTGAAAAGCGGTCCCGGGGGATACATCGGTCATGAGCGCACGTCGCGGATACGCCATGCTCGCCGCGTTGATGGCGCTGGTCGTCGCCGTCTGCGGCACCATCTACGTGGCGGTCGAGGGTGCGGGGGGCGCCGGAGGCGCCGGAGGCACACGGGGCGGCTCCGCCGACGGTGTGCGGGCGGGTTCGGCCCGCCTGCCGGCCGCGACGGTCGAGGCCGGCGCGGCGTGGACCGGCACCTGGTCCGCGTCACCGGCCGAGCCGGGCCCGCCGGCCCGCGCGCAGGGCGCGACCGCGCGTTCGCTGCGCAACGTCGTGCACACCAGTATCGGCGGCACCCATGCCCGGATCACCCTGACGAACCTGTACGGGCAGCGTCCGCTGGTGGTCGGGGCCGCCTCCATCGCCGTGCGGGAGGCGGGCGCCGCGGCCGTGCCCGGGACCCTGCGCCGGGTGACCTTCGCGGGCAGCACCCGGGTCACGGTCGCACCGGGCGCGGAGAAGGTCAGCGACCCGGTCCAGGTCCCCGTGCCGTACGACGGCGACCTCCTGGTCACCGTCCACACCCCGGCCGCCGCTCCGGTCACCCGGCACCCGATAGCGCGCCAGACCTCGTACGCGGCCGCCGGCGACCGGACGCTGGACCCGGGCGGGCGGGCATACACGGCGCGCGGCACCGCGTGGGAGCACCTCGCGGCGGTCGACGTGGTCAATCCGTCGGCCCGGGGCGCCGTCGTCGTCTTCGGCGACTCGATCACCGACGGTGTCGGCTCGACGTCGGACACCAACCGGCGCTGGCCCGATCTCCTGGCCGACCGGCTGCGGGGCCGGGGCTACGCGGTGCTCAACCAGGGCATAGGCGGCAACTGCGTGCTGCGCGACGGCAAGGGGCAGAGCGGCGTCGGCCGCTTCCAACGGGACGCCCTGGGCCGCTCCGGAGCCAGGACCGTGGTGATCAGCCTCGGCATCAACGACATCCTGCGCCCGCCGCACGAGCGGGACGCCCGGCGCATAGGCGACGGGCTGACCGCCCTGACCCGTCAGGCGCACGCGCGCGGGCTGCGGGTGGTCGGCTCGACGCTGATGCCGTTCGGCGCCCATCGCCGCCACTCCCCCGAGCTGGAGGCGGTGCGCCAGGAGGTCAACCGGGCCATACGGGCGGGCGGCGTGTTCGACGAGGTGGTGGACTTCGACGTGGCGCTGCGCGACCCGTACGCGCCCGAGCGGCTGCTGCCCGCGTACGACTCCGGGGACGGCCTGCACCCGAACGACGCCGGTTACCGGCGCATGGCGGCCTTCCTGGACCCGGCCGACCTGGAGGGCGGCGCCCCGCAGCAGCTGTGAGGGCCCGCGGGAGCGGTGGTCCCGGGGCGTCGGCCGCCGGCGCCCCGCCCCTCAGCCGTCGAGTTCCTTGCGGTCCTTCTCCGCCTTCAGCCCCTTGCGCCGCTTGCGCACCACCCCGATGCCGCCCATCAGGGCGAACCCGGTGACCGTCACGCGCGGCGACCCGGGCGTGCCCTCGCCGTCCCCGCTGTCGTCGAAGCCGCCCATGAAGCCGAAGCCCTTCACCTCGACGTGCATGTCGGGCGGCACGACGACCTCGACACCGCCCATGAGGGCGAAGCAGCGGATCACGATGTCGCGGTCCTCGAAGTTCGCCTCGCGCAGGTCGATCTGCCCGCCCGCCTGGATGACGACCGCCGTGAAGGCGCGGCCGATGGTCCACCGGCCGCGCCGTGAGAACGCGCTCCACCAGGCGAACCCGACCCGGGAGGTGGCCGGTTGCCCGATCCGCGAGGCCCAGCCGCCGTCGGCGAGGGCGGGCGCGGCTCCGGTCCCGGCAGCGGTACCGGAGGGCGCGGGGAGGTCGCGTACCAGCGGCTCCAACTCGCCGTGCGTACGGGCCCTGTAGGCGGCGTCCAGCCGCTCCTCGAACTCCGTCATGTCGAGCCGGCCCTCGGCCACCGCGTCCCGCAGCCGTTCGGCGATCCGCTCGCGTTCCGCGTCGGAGGCCCGCATCTCAGGGAGTTCATCCGTCATGCGAACAGCCTAGTGCGCGGGGTCCTGCGAGGTCCTGTCGGCAGCCCCGGCCGGGCACCGGGCTCACAGGCCGGACGACCTCTCCGCGTACATCCTGGCGATCACGGTCTCGATGTCCGGCTCCCGCACCGACAGGTCCACCAGCGGGTACTCCGCCGCGATCCGCGCCACCAGCGGCGCCGCCGACCGGGCGGCCGGGAAGGCCAGCCACTGCCGGGGGCCCTCCACCCTCACCACCCGGGCGCCGTCCGCGTCGATGGGGGGCAGCTCCCGCTCCAGGTCGACGACGAGCGTCCGCTCGCTGTCGCCCACCTCGTGCAGCCCGCCCAGCGCCCCGTCGTACATCAGCCGCCCGTGGTCGATGACCATCACGCGCTTGCACAGCTGCTCGATGTCCGTCAGGTCGTGCGTGGTGAGCAGGACCGTCGTGCCGTGCTCGGCGTTCAGGTCCCGCAGGAACTCCCGCACCCGGGCCTTGGAGATCACGTCCAGGCCGATCGTCGGCTCGTCCAGGTAGAGCACCTCCGGGTCGTGCAGCAGCGCCGCCGCGATGTCGCCGCGCATCCGCTGGCCGAGCGACAGCTGACGCACCGGCACCTCCAGCAGGGCGCCCAGGTCCAGCAGTTCGACGCACCGTTCCAGGTTCTCCCGGAAGCGCGCGTCGGGGATCCGGTACATCCGGTGGACCAGGCGGTACGAGTCGCGCAGCGGCAGGTCCCACCAGAGGGTCGTCCGCTGTCCGAACACCACTCCTATCCGCCGCGCCAGCCGGGTGCGCTCGCGCGACGGGTCGATCCCCGCGACCCGCAGCCGGCCGCCGCTGGGGGTGAGGATGCCCGTCAGCATCTTGATGGTCGTGGACTTCCCGGCGCCGTTGGGGCCGATGTAGCCGACCATCTCGCCGCGCGCCACGCGGAAGCCGATCCCGTCGACCGCCCGCACCTCGCGCCTCTCCCGGCGCAGGAAACCCACCTTGCGCCTCACGTCGAAGACCTTCTCGACATCCTCCAGCTCGATGAAATCGCTGTCCACGCCCGCTCAGCTCCCTGTGCTCCGGTACGAACGAATCCCCACCCGCCATGCCAGTCCCGCCAGCGCCCAGAACCCCACCGCGACCACCGGTGAGACGAAGGCCGCCCACTGCGGGAGCCCCGCCGGGGCGTCCCGCCCCAGGACGTACAGCGCCGGGACCCAGTTCACGAAGGCCAGCGGCACCAGATAGACCACGCCCCGCACCAGCTCGGTCGCGAAGATCGACGGCGGGTACTGCAGCAGGGTGTTGCCCCCGTAGGTGAAGGCGTTGGTGACCTCCGCCCCGTCCTGCGCCCAGAACTGGAACGCCGCGCCCACCACCATCACGGCCGAGAAGATCAGCCAGCCGACGATCACCGTCATCGGGACGAGCAGCACCTTCAGCGGTGTCCAGGAAATCTCCAGCACCACCAGCGACCAGATCAGCACCAGCAGCCCCTGTGTCACCCGCCCCAGCCGCCGCAGCGCGAACCGGTCCGCCGCCACCTGCGCGAGCACCGGCACCGGGCGCACCAGCATCGTGTCGAGCGTGCCGTCACGCACCCGCTTGCCCAGCCGTCCCACCTGCCCCAGCGCCAGATCGGCCAGCCCGAAGGCGGTGCTGGTCGTCCCGTACAGGAAGGCCACCTCCCCGAAGGAGAAGCCGCCCAGCCCCCGCACCTGACCGAACATCAGCAGGATGACCACGAAGTCGAATCCGGTGGCCAGGAAGTTCGACAGGAGCGTCATCGCGAACGAGAAGCGGTACGTCATCGTCGAGCGCACCCACATGCCCGCGATCAGGCCGTACGCGCGCAGCCCCTCAGCCACCCTGCACCACCACCCTTCGGGTCGCCGTCGCCTGGAGGACCCGCCCGGCCGCCAGCAGCACCAGCGCCCAGCCCGCCTGGAAGGCGTACGCCTCCAGCAGGTCACGGCCGGTGCGCTTCTCCAGGAAGACGTCGGCCGGGATCTGGAGCATCGACGCCCACGGCAGCATCCGCGCCACCTCGCCCAGCAGGCCGGGGAAGACGCTCAGCGGCAGCAGCATCCCGGAGAAGAACAGCCCCGACAGCCAGGCCACCTGCACCACACCGGCCCCGTCCATCAGCCAGAACGCGCTCAGCGCCACCAGGAACCACACCGCGTAGCTCACGACGACGCCCAGCAGGACCGACAGCAGGAAGGCCGGCCAGGTCAGCAGCCGCCCGGGGAGCGACAGGTCGAAGGCGCACGCGCCGATCACCATGGGCGCGACGCCCCGCCCCAGCAGCTGGAAGCCGCTGCGGCCCAGGGTGAAGGAGAGCCACCACATCTGGAGGTCGGCGGGCCGGTACAGGTCGACGGCGATGTCACCCGTCTTGATGCGCTCGATGAGCTCGTCCTCGAAGCCGCCGCCCATGAGTCCGCAGGTCGCCAGCAGCGCCTGTCCGATCCACACATAGGCCAGCGCCTCCGGCATGTCGTAGCCGCCGAGGTGGGGGCGCTCGTCCCAGAGAGCTATGTAGGTGTAGGCCAGGATGAAGCCGAAGACGGTGTTGGTGAACACTCCTGCCGCCGTGGCCACCCGGTACGTCGCGTAGCGCCGGAACCCACCGGCCGCCACCGCCGCGTACAGCCGCACATCAGCTCCTTCCCTCGCGCCAAAGCGGGTGAGCCTACCGAGCCGCGATGCGCCCCCGCGACCGCTTTTCGGCTGCCGTTGCCGGGGATGCGCGGGTGCGCGATGCACTATGAAGGAGCCGTACAAATCCACCCATACGACACAGACAGGCCGGAGACCCATGAGCGACGACCCACCGCAGCCGGGCTGGTACCCCCGTGACCCGACCGTGGCGGTCCCGGCCGGTCCCGTCGCGACCGGCACGCCCAGGGGAGACGGACGTTCCGCGCGCGGCCGCCGGCCACCACGCACCGGCCTGCGCCGTCTCGTCCCGACCTGGCGGACGGTCCTCGGCACGTTCCTCTTCCTCGCCCTGCTGGTGATCGGCGGGTTCTTCGCCGGCTACCACCTGGTCGCCATCCCGGCGGCCAACGCCGCGGCGACCGCCCAGTCCAACGTGTACCTCTACAAGGACGGCAGCCAGATCGCCCGTGACGGTGAAATCAACCGGGAGAACGTGCGGCTGGAGCAGGTCCCGGTGACCGTCCAGCACGCCGTACTCGCCGCCGAGGACCGCGACTTCTACACCGAGTCGGCCGTCGACCCCGAGGCGATGCTCCGCGCCGCCTGGAACACCGTCACCGGCAAGGGGACCCAGGGCGGGTCCACCATCACGCAGCAGTACGTCAAGAACTACTACCTGGGGCAGGAACGGACCATCACCCGGAAGGTGAAGGAGTTCTTCATCGCGATCAAACTCGACCGCGAGAAGACCAAGGACGAGATCTTCGAGGGGTACCTCAACACCAGCTACTACGGCCGCAACGCCTACGGCATCCAGGCGGCCGCCCGCGCCTACTACGGCCACGACGTCCAGCACGTCGGCACCGGGCAGGCCGCCTACCTCGCCTCGCTGCTCAACGCCCCCAGTGCGTACGACATCGGCGCCCACCCTCAGAACAGGCCCAGCGTGGAGGCCCGGTGGAACTACGTGCTCGACGCCATGGTGAAGGAGCGGTGGCTGGTCGCCGGCGAACGGGCCTCCCTGCCCTTCCCGGTCCCGCAGACCGCCAGGCCGTCGACGGGCCTGGCCGGCCAGCGCGGCTACATCGTGCAGGCGGTCGAGGACTACCTCACCGACCACCGCATCATCGACGCGACCACCCTGGCCACCGGCGGCTACCGGATCACCACCACCCTGGAGCGGGCGAAGCAGGACGCGTTCGCCCAGGCCGTCGCCGACCAGGTCACCTCCCGGCTCTCCGAGGGCAACGCGGCCGACCACCTCGTACGGGTCGGGGGCGCCGCCATCGACCCCGCCACCGGCAAGGTCGTGGCCATGTACGGCGGCATCGACTTCACCAAGCAGTACGTCAACAACGCGACCCGCCGCGACTACCAGGTCGGCTCGACCTTCAAACCGTTCGTCTTCGCCTCGGCCGTCGACAACGGCTCCACCACCCAGAACGGCGAGCGGATCACCCCGAACACGGTGTACGACGGAACGAACAAGCGCCCGGTGCGCGGCTGGAGCGGCGCCCCCTACGCCCCCGCCAACGAGGACGACGTCTCCTACGGGCCGATCACCGTCCGGACCGCCACCGACAAGTCGGTCAACGCCGTGTACGCGCAGCTGGCCGTCGACGTGGGGCCGGGCAAGGTCGAGCAGACCGCCGTCCGTCTCGGCCTGCCGGCCGACACCCCCGACCTCACCGCGTCCCCCTCCATCGCGCTCGGCCCGGCCACCGCGAGCGTGCTCGACATGGCGGAGGCGTACGCGACGCTCGCGAACCACGGCAGGCACGGCACGTACACGCTGGTCGAGAAGGTCCAGAAGGACGGCACCGACCTCGCGCTGCCCGTCTCGGCCGGCACCCAGGTGATCAGCCGCGAGGCCGCCGACACCACGACGGCCGTGCTGCGCGGCGTCGTCGAGGGCGGCACGGGCACCGCCGCCCGGTCGGCCGGGCCGGCGGCCGCCGGAAAGACGGGAACCGCCGAGGACGACAAGGCCGCCTGGTTCGCCGGGTACACCCCGGAGCTGGCGACCGTGGTCGCCGTGATGGGCCAGGACCCGAAGACGGGAGCGCAGAAGCCGCTGTACGGAGCGCTGGGCCTGCCGAGGATCAACGGCGGCGGGGCGCCCGCGCAGATCTGGGGCCAGTTCACCCGGGCCGCCCTCCAGGGCACGCCCCCGAGGGAGTTCGACCTGCGCCTGGCGGAGGGGGCCGAGCTGGAGCAGGAGCCGCTGCCGGCCGATCCCCTCCGGCCGCACGAGTCGGCCTCCGGGGAGTACCCGGACGACCGGGCCCAGGGCGGTGCGGCCGACGGCGGCGGCAACGGTACGGGCGGGACGGGGGGCCCGGGCGGCACGGACGGCGACCCCGGCGGGACGCGGGGCCCCGACGGCAGGGCCACCGCGGCGGGGGCCACCGCGGGCCACGGCAGGCCGGCGGACAGCGGTTTCACCGCGGGCGCCACGACCGGCGGCGTCATGGACGGCCAGGTCATCGGCGGCATCGACGGCGGCGATCCGTCCGGCATGGACGGCGCCACGGGCGGCGGCCCCCTGCACTTCCGGCGACCGTTCGTCCCCCCGCCGCCCGGCGCGTGAGCCCGGCGAGCGGGGGGCGGGGAGGGCGCTCAGTGCCCCGATGTCGCCTTGAGGCCCACCACCGCGACCAGCAGCAGACAGACGAAGAAGATCCGGGCGGCGGTCGCCGGCTCGCCCAGCACCATCATGCCGACCACCGCCGCGCCCGCCGCGCCGATGCCGACCCACACGCCGTACGCGGTGCCGATCGGCAGGGTCTTCGCGGCGTGGGACAGCAGCAGCATGCTGGCGACGATCCCGGCACCGGTGAACACGCTCGGCCACAGCCGGGTGAACCCGTCGGTGTACTTCATCCCGATCGACCAGGCCACTTCGAGCAGACCGGCGACGACGAGCAGGATCCAGGCCATGACGGCACCTCCGAGAGACGGAAACGGACTACGGGGTGCGTCGTCTTTGCGTACAACCCGGTACGGCGCGTCTCGTCGGGGGTCCTTCAACGGTAGCAAGGGGCGTGCCGAAGGGCCCGGTGACATCCGCCACCAGGCCCACGGACCGGGCCGTCCCCCTGATCAGGGGGTCAGAGGTACAGGCCGGTCGAGTCCTCGGAGCCCTCGAAACGGTCCGCCGCCACCGCGTGCAGATCCCGCTCGCGCATCAGCACGTACGCCACGCCCCGCACCTCGACCTCGGCGCGGTCCTCGGGGTCGTACAGCACCCGGTCCCCGGGCTCCACGGTCCGGACGTTCTGTCCGACCGCGACGACTCCGGCCCAGGCCAGGCGGCGGCCGACCGCGGCGGTCGCGGGGATCAGAATGCCCCCGCCGGAGCGCCGCTCGCCCTCGGGGGTGTCGGACCGGACCAGCACCCGGTCGTGCAGCATCCGGATGGGCAGCTTGTCGTGGGTGTTGTCGCTCACGTCACGAACCTACCTGCCCGGGCGTGTCGCGGGGACCGGAGGGGGTCTCCACCGGCTCAGTCCTCGCGCTTGCGGCCGGACACGGTGATGAGTCCGATCACGGCGACCGCCACGAGCGCCACCGGGAGCACGCGCTCCAGCCGGGGAGTGCCGTCGTGGGAGACGAAGCGGGACTTCACATCCGTCACGGCGCGGTTGACCGCGACGAACGCGCGCCCCGCCGTCTCGTCGATCGTCGACGCGACCTTGGCCTTCGCGTCTCCGACGATCGTCCTGGGGTGTACCCGTACGCCGATCTCGTCGAGAGTGACGGCGAGCTGCTCGCGCCGGCGGACGATGTCCGCCTCGATCTGCGCGGGGGTCCTGGCATCCGACACCGGGCTGCCTCCGTGATCTGGTCCGCTGGTCCGTAAGTGCGTGGTGGACAGTCTGTCAGCTCGACCGCCCGACCACTGCCTCCGACCCCCATTAGGCTCTGGACGCGTACGCCCACCCCCTCCGAGGAGAGCCATGAGCGAGCGACTTCAGCCCGGCGACACCGCCCCCGCCTTCACCCTGCCCGACGCGGACGGCAATGACGTCTCCCTCGCCGACCACAAGGGCCGCAAGGTCATCGTGTACTTCTACCCGGCCGCCCTCACCCCCGGCTGCACCAAGCAGGCGTGCGACTTCACCGACAACCTGGAGCTGCTGGCGGGCGCCGGCTACGAGGTGATCGGGGTGTCGCCGGACAAGCCGGAGAAGCTGGCCAAGTTCCGCGACAAGGAGAGTTTGAAGGTGACTCTCGTCGGTGACCCGTCGAAGGAGACGCTGGAGGCGTACGGCGCCTTCGGCGAGAAGAAGCTGTACGGCAAGACGGTGACGGGTGTCATCCGCTCGACGGTCGTCGTGGACGAGGAGGGCAAGGTCGAGCGGGCCCTCTACAACGTGAAGGCGACCGGACACGTCGCCAAGATCATCAAGGATCTCGGCATCTGAGATCCGCCCCTGTGACGGACCTCACGAACCGCCTCGTGAGGCCCGCCGACGGGCCTCGCGGCGCGCGCGGTCCGGGTGAGGGAGGCCCCCGCACCCGGAGCGCGGGTTTGCGAGCGCCACGACCGAGCAGGTGTTCCCCTCGGAATGAGCACAGTCCAGGAAAGGAACTCGGTCATGGCGGTCACCGGCGAGGAGCACACGGCCGACCCCGCAGCGGTCAGACGCCACCCGATCCTCTTCCGCACGATCAAACAGCGGAAGAACCCCAAGCTTCGGCGATCGGACATCACGGTCACCGACCAGGCGGCGGTCAAGCGGGCCGTGAAGGCGGCCTCGCTCGGCAATGCCATGGAGTGGTTCGACTTCGGCATCTACAGCTATCTGGCCGTCACCCTCGGGCATGTCTTCTTCCCGTCCGGGAACGAAACGGCTCAGCTGCTGTCGTCGTTCGCGACCTTCGCCGTGGCCTTTCTGGTCCGGCCGCTGGGCGGCATGTTCTTCGGCCCCATGGGCGACCGGATCGGGCGCAAGAAGGTCCTCGCCCTGACGATGATCATGATGGCGGTCGGCACCTTCGCGATCGGCCTGATCCCCTCGTACGCCTCGATCGGCTTCTGGGCCCCCGTGCTGCTGATCCTCTTCCGGCTCGTGCAGGGCTTCTCCACGGGCGGTGAGTACGGCGGCGCCTCCACCTTCATCGCGGAGTACGCCCCCGACAAGCGCCGGGGCTTCTTCGGCAGCTTCCTGGAGTTCGGCACGCTGGCGGGTTACGTGGGCGCCGCGGGTTTGGTCACCGTGCTGACGGCGGCCCTCGGCCCGGACACCATGGCCGACTGGGGCTGGCGCGTGCCGTTCCTGGTGGCGGGCCCGCTGGGGCTGGTCGGCCTCTACCTGCGGCTGCGGCTCGACGAGACCCCCGCGTTCCAGAAGCTGGAGGCGGAGAACGCGTCCGCCTCGGAGGCGGCGGACCCGGTGGAGACCTCCGCCAAGGGCGACCTGGCCAAGATCTTCCGCCAGTACTGGCCCACCCTGATCCTCTGCGTCGCGCTGGTCGGCGCGTACAACGTCACCGACTACATGCTGCTGTCGTACATGCCGACGTACCTCTCCGACGAGCTCGGCTACAGCGAGACGCACGGCCTGCTGATCCTGCTCGGCGTCATGGCCCTCCTGATGCTGATCATCAATCAGGTGGGAAGGCTCAGCGACAGGTTCGGCCGCAAGCCGCTGCTGATGGCGGGCATGCTGGGCTTCCTGGTGCTGTCGGCGCCCGCGTTCCTGCTCATCGGGCAGGGCAGCGTCCTCGCGATCACGGCCGGCATGCTGATGCTGGGCCTGTCCCTGGTCTGCCTGCTGGGCACCATGTCGGCGGCGCTGCCGGCCCTGTTCCCGACCGAGGTGCGCTACGGCTCGCTGTCGGTGGGGTACAACCTCTCCGCGTCCCTCTTCGGCGGCACGACCCCGCTGGTCATCACGGCGCTCATCAGCCTGACGGGCAGCAACCTGATGCCCGCCTACTACGCCATGGCGGCCGCCCTGGTGGGCGTCATCGCGGTGGCCTGCATGAAGGAGACGGCCCGTCAGCCGCTGGCCGGCTCCCCGCCGTCGGTCTGCACCAAGGAGGAGGCCGCGGAGCTGGTCCAGGCCCAGGCGCCCGAGCCGAGGTTCTGAACCGCCGCTGCCCCTCGGGTGAACCCCGCCCCGGCCCGCCGGAGCGCCTGCTTCGGTACGATGACAGGCGACCGGCGGCGGTGGTGCAATGGCGACACAGCAGACTTAGGATCTGTGGCCCTTGATCGGGCTTGAGGGTTCGAATCCCTTCCGCCGCACTTCACGGCCTGCGCATCGCGTTGTCGATGCGCAGGCCGTTCGCGTCGCGCCCTCCCGGGCCGCCCGGACGCTCGCGCCTCCGGCGCCGGCGGCTCAGCCCAGCAGTTCGCGCACCACCGGGGCCAACGCCCGGAAGGCCTGGCCTCGGTGGCTGATGGCGTTCTTCTCCGCCGGGTCGAGCTCCGCGCAGGTGCGGCTGTGGCCGTCCGGCTGGAGGATCGGGTCGTAGCCGAAGCCGTTCGTCCCGCGCGGGGCGTCCACCAGGGTGCCGCGCAGGCGGCCCTCGACGACGCGTTCCGTGCCGTCCGGGAGGGCGAGTGCGGCCGCGCAGGCGAAGTGGGCGGCGCGGTGCGAAGCGTCGATGTCGGCGAGCTGGGCCAGCAGCAGGTCCAGGTTGGCCCGGTCGTCGCCGTGGCGGCCCGCCCAGCGGGCCGAGAAGATGCCGGGCGCGCCGCCGAGGACGTCCACGCACAGGCCCGAGTCGTCGGCGACGGCGGGCAGACCGGTCGCCCTGGCGAGGGCGTGGGCCTTGAGCAGGGCGTTCTCGGCGAAGGTGACGCCGGTCTCCTTGACGTCGGGGATGTCGGGGTAGGCGTCCGCGCCGACGAGGTCGTGGGTGAGCCCCGCGTCGGCGAGGATGGCGTGCAGTTCGGTGATCTTCCCGGCGTTGCGGGTGGCGAGGATCAGGCGGGTCATGCCCCCAGTATCTACGGGGGCGCGGACCCCGCTCACGGGGTGCAGACCTTGCCGATCTCCGCCGCCGCGTCGGTGACGGGCTGGATGTCGGGCGTGTTGTCTCCGGCCTTCACGGCCGCCCGTACGTTGTCGACGCCCGTGTTCAGGTCGTCGACCGCCTTGGACAGGTCCGCGTTGTCGGTCTTGTCCTTGAGGGTGTCGAGTTCCCTGTCGATGTCGTCGAGGGCCTCGGTGAGCTGGGTGGGGTCGTTGGCCGCCGTGGAGACGGCGTTGGAGAGCTTGTCGACGCTGGTGGCGATGGCGTCGGCGGCCTGGACGCAGTCCATGGCCTTGTCGAGGGCCGAGCAGCCGGCCGTACCCGTGAGGGCGATGACTGCGGTGGCGGCGACGAGAGCGGCGGTGCGACGGCTCATGGAACGTGTCCTCCCCGGTTCTGCGGACGGGCGCACGGTTCGGCCCGTGCGCCCGTACTCGTTCGGACGCCTCCCGGGGCGTCCTGGTTGCCGGACCCTTCGCGTGCCTACGCCTGGAGGGTGCCTTCGAGGGCCGCGCGCTGGAGGGCGGCGAGGTCGGCGCAGCCCCCGGTGGCGAGGTCGAGGAGGGCGTTGAGCTCCTTGCGGTCGAAGGGCTCGGCCTCGGCGGTGCCCTGGACCTCGACGAAGCGGCCGTCGCCGGTGCAGACGACGTTCATGTCGGTCTCGGCGCGCACGTCCTCCTCGTAGCAGAGGTCGAGGAGCGGGGTGCCGTCGACGATGCCGACGGAGACGGCGGCGACGGTGCCGGTGAGGGGCTTGCGGCCGGCCTTGACGAGCTTCTTGCCCTGGGCCCAGGCGACGGCGTCGGCGAGGGCGACGTAGGCGCCGGTGATGGCGGCGGTGCGGGTGCCGCCGTCGGCCTGGAGGACGTCGCAGTCGAGGACGATGGTGTTCTCGCCGAGCGCCTTGTAGTCGATGACGGCGCGCAGGGACCGGCCGATGAGCCGGGAGATCTCGTGCGTGCGGCCGCCGATCTTGCCGCGTACGGACTCGCGGTCGCCGCGGGTGTTGGTGGAGCGGGGCAGCATCGAGTACTCGCCGGTGACCCAGCCTTCGCCGCTGCCCTTGCGCCAGCGCGGCACGCCTTCGGTGACGGAGGCGGTGCAGAAGACCTTGGTGTCGCCGAAGGAGATGAGGACGGAGCCCTCGGCGTGCTTGCTCCATCCGCGTTCGATGGTGACAGGGCGGAGCTGTTCGGGGGTGCGGCCGTCGATTCGAGACATGGGGGAGAGCCTAGTCGCAGATGCCGGAAGGGCCCGTTCCGATGCCGGAACGGGCCCTTCGGGAGTGAGCGGGTGGTCAGCTCACATCATGTCTTCGATGTCGGCGGCGATCGGGTCGGCGTCCGTGCCGATGACGACCTGAATGGCCGTGCCCATCTTGACGACGCCGTGGGCTCCGGCGGCCTTCAGCGCGGCCTCGTCGACCTTGCTCGGGTCGATGACCTCGGTGCGCAGGCGGGTGATGCAGCCCTCGATCTCTTCGATGTTCTCGATGCCGCCGAGCCCGGCGACGATCTTCTCAGCCTTGGTGGCCATGTCTTCTCCCTGCGTTCAAGTGCGCTGAGCGCTGTCTCGGCCCGCCTCGGGTCCTTCTTCGCGGATCCGGCCGGCGCACGTGCCCCGCACGCCGATCCGGCCCGATCCGGAGGAAGACCCCAGGACTTCGCCACGGTAACGCACGGTTGGCCCATCTTCGCGAGCACTTAACCGTCTTGTACCGAAAGATAACGATCACCAGCGCCCTGTCGCGCGGCGGGGCGTCGGGACCGTATGGCGACTGGTCTACACCAGTATGCAACTCCTGCCAAACCGACCCGTTCCAGGAGGACGCCGATGAGCTCCGACAGTGCGGCCGCGGCCCGGCCCCAGCGGTGGAACGGCGCGTACCAGGGGCTGCAGAAGATGGGCCGCAGCCTTCAGCTGCCGATCGCGGTCCTGCCCGCCGCGGGCATTCTCAACCGGCTCGGCCAGCCCGACGTCTTCGGCGACAAGGGCCTCGGCTGGACGGATGTCGCCAAGGTGATGGCGAGCGCGGGAGGCGCGCTGCTGAACGCCGATCTCGGCCTGCCGCTGCTCTTCTGCATCGGCGTGGCGATCGGCATGGCGAAGAAGGCGGACGGCTCCACGGCGCTGGCGGCGGTGGTGGGCTTCCTGGTGTACCGGGGCGTCCTGCGCGCCTTCCCGGACGGCTGCCCCCCGGACACCAGGGACGTCGGCGGCGGCTGCCTGGGCGCGGACGACACCTTCGCCGAGTACACGTTCCAGAACCCGGGCGTGTTCGGCGGCATCATCATGGGCCTGCTGGCCGCCTGGTTCTGGCAGCGCTACCACCGGGTGAGGCTGGTCGACTGGCTCGGCTTCTTCAACGGCCGCCGGCTGGTCCCGATCATCATGGCGTTCGTCGGGATCCTCTTCGCGGTGATCTGCCTGTGGGTCTGGCCGCCGGTCGGCAGCGCGCTGGAGAGCTTCTCGGACTGGCTGGTGCGGCTGGGCGCCTGGGGCGCCGGCATCTTCGGCGTCGCGAACCGCGCACTGCTGGTGATCGGCCTGCACCAGTTCCTGAACGTGCCGGTGTGGTTCCAGTTCGGCAGCTTCACCACACCGGACGGCCAGGTCGTGCACGGCGACATCGCGATGTTCCTGAACGGCGACCCGGACGCCGGCCAGTTCATGACCGGCTTCTTCCCGATCATGATGTTCGCCCTGCCGGCGGCGGCCCTCGCCATCACGCACTGCGCCAGACCGCACCGCCGCAAGGAGGTGGGCGGCCTGATGCTCTCCGTGGCCCTGACGTCGTTCGTCACCGGCATCACCGAGCCGCTGGAGTACTCCTTCCTGTTCGTCGCGCCCCTGCTGTACGCGATCCACGCGGTACTGACCGGCGTGTCGATGGCGGTGACCTGGGCCTTCGGGGTCAAGGACGGGTTCAGCTTCTCGGCCGGCCTGATCGACTACGTCATCAACTGGGGCCTGGCGACCAAACCCTGGCTCATCGTGCCGATCGGCCTGGGCTTCGCGGTGGTGTACTACGCGGTGTTCCGCTTCGCGATCACCAAGTTCGACATCCCGACGCCCGGCCGCGAGCCGGAGGAGCTGGGCGAGCAGATGGAGCGGGACGTCACCAAGCCGTAGGAGCGGGGCGGAACCCGCCGGACAGGCCCCCGGACCGTTCACGGTCCGGGGGTCTCGTCCTGCCCCGGGCCCGCGCCCCGGCCGGGAGCGCCACGGTCCGGCCGGGAGTGCCGCGGTCCGGGCGGGGGCCTGTACTCCGCGTGCGAGGGGCGTTACCTAATTGAAGGTTCCTTATCTATCCCCGACCGTGCTAAAACTGGTCTACACCACTATTGGTGTAGACCACGCGGCCTTTTCAGCGCCGCGCGTTCCCTGAGACGCCGCCGTCCCCCGCAGCTTCAGCTTCCCCGGGCGGCGCCTTGCCCACTGGAGGAAGTTGATGTCCACGGACACCGCCGCGCCCGAGGCGGAGAAGAAGAAGGGCGCCGGAGCCATGGCTGTCCTGCAGCGCATCGGCCGCAGCCTCATGCTGCCGGTCGCCGTGCTGCCCGCAGCCGCGCTGCTGGTCCGGCTCGGTAACGGCGACATGCTGGGGCGCGAGTCGTTCCCGACCTTCGTCACCAAGATAGCGGGTTACATGTCCGCCGGTGGCGGCGCCATCCTCGACAACATGGCGCTGCTGTTCGCCGTGGGCATCGCGATCGGCTTCGCGAAGAAGTCGGACGGCTCCACGGCGCTCGCCGCCGTGACCGGCTACCTGGTCTTCAAGAACGTCCTCGCCACCTTCACCGACAGCAACCTGCCGCAGGTCGCCAAGGTCGTCGACGGCAAGATCGTGAATGTCGACGCCCCCGTCAACGCCGGCGTCCTCGGCGGTGTCGTGATGGGCATCGTGGTGGCGCTTCTCTACCAGCGCTTCTACCGCACCAAGCTGCCGGACTGGGCGGGCTTCTTCGGCGGCCGCCGCCTGGTGCCGATCCTGTCCGCCTTCGCGGGCCTCGTCATCGGCATCGTCTTCGGCTTCATCTGGCCGGTCCTCGGCACGGGTCTGCACAACTTCGGTGAGTGGCTGGTCGGTTCCGGCGCCGTGGGCGCGGGCATCTTCGGTGTCGCCAACCGCGCGCTGATCCCCGTCGGCATGCACCACCTGCTGAACTCCTTCCCGTGGTTCCAGGCCGGCTCGTACGAGGGCAAGAGCGGCGACATCGCCCGCTTCCTGGCCGGTGACCCGTCCGCCGGCCAGTTCATGACCGGCTTCTTCCCGATCATGATGTTCGCCCTCCCGGCGGCCTGTCTCGCGATCGTCCACTGCGCCCGCCCCGAGCGCCGCAAGGTCGTCGGCGGCATGATGTTCTCGCTCGCGCTGACCTCGTTCGTCACCGGTGTGACCGAGCCGATCGAGTTCACCTTCATGTTCATCGCGCCGGTGCTGTACGCGATGCACGCGGTGCTGACCGGTGTCTCCATGGCGCTGACCTGGGCACTCGGCATGAAGGACGGCTTCGGCTTCTCCGCCGGCGCGGTCGACTTCCTGCTCAACCTGGGCATCGCGTCCAAGCCCTGGATGCTGGTGCTGGTGGGTCTGTGCTTCGCGGCGGTCTACTACGTGGTCTTCCGCTTCGCGATCACCAAGTTCAATCTGCCGACACCGGGCCGCGAGTCCGACGAGGAGCTCGCCGAGCTTCTGAAGGCCGAGGCCAAGTAACCCCCGCCCCGACATACGGGAAGGCCCCGGAACCGTGAACGGTTCCGGGGCCTTCCCGTATGTGCGGTGCGCCCGGGAGCGCGCGCCGTGCCCGTGCTCAGAGTTCGTAGACCGCGCCGGGGTACGCCAGTTCCGCCGGGCCGCCGTAGACCTCGCGGGCGTCCGCCAGGTTCTTCCGGCCGTCGGTCCACGGCGGGATGTGGGTCAGGACGAGCCGCCCCGTGCCGGCCCGGGCAGCGGACGCGCCGGCCTCCCGGCCGTTGAGGTGGAGCGCGGGGATGTCCTCCTTGCCGTGGGTGAAGGACGCCTCGCACAGGAAGAGGTCACTGCCCGCGGCCAGCTCGTCGAGCGCGTCGCAGACGCCGGTGTCACCGGAGTACGTGAGCGACTTGCCGGCGTGCTCGATGCGGATGCCGTACGCCTCGACCGGGTGGCAGACCTTCTCCGTACGGATCTGGAAGGGCCCGAGCGCGAAGGAGCCCGCCTTGAGCGTGTGGAAGTCGAAGACCTCGCTCATCGACTTGTCGGAGGGCGTGTCCGCGTAGGCCGTGGTCAGCCGCTGTTCGGCGCCTTCGGGGGCGTAGACCGGCAGGGCGGCGCAGCGGCCTCCGTCGTGCCGGTAGTAGCGGGCCACGAAGTACCCGCACATGTCGATGCAGTGATCGGCGTGCAGGTGGCTGAGGAAGATGGCGTCGAGGTCGTACAGACCGATGTGGCGCTGCAGCTCGCCCAGGGCGCCGTTGCCCATGTCGAGGAGCAGCCGGAAGCCGTCGGCCTCTACGAGGTAGCTCGAACAGGCCGATTCCGACGACGGGAACGACCCTGAGCAGCCGACGACGGTGAGCTTCATGGAGCGTGAACCTCCGTGGACGGGAGCGGGAGAAGACGCTGGCGGGGGGAGGTCGTGCGGTGCGTCGAGCGTAAGGCGCGGCGGCGCCGGTCGCTCCTTCGCGGTGGCCCGTTGTGGGGGAACTCACCTGTGCTGTCACCGGTTCGGATGGACGCGGGGCGAGTGCGCGCGGCGGCGCCGGCGCCGGTAACGTCCTGGGGTATGGACACGTCCTGGTGGCTGGCGCTCGGCGCCGTCGTGGTGCTCGCGCTGGTCGCGGCGGTGGCCGACGGCGTGGGGCGCGGTGCGCGCCGTACGGGCGGCGCGCGGCGGGGTGCCCGGCGCCCCGGTGGCCGCACGCGCCCGCCGGCCCGTCCTTCGACGCGGCCGTCCGGGCGGCCCGCCGGGCCCCGCGAGGCCCCGGAGCCGCGGCCCCGGCCGGGTGAGATCTGGTGGGCGGACGTGCCGTACGAGGACGGGCCGGGCTCCAAGGACCGGCCGTGCCTGGTCCTGTCGGTACGGGGCGGCACCGCGCTCGTCGCCAAGATCACCAGCAAGTACCACGACGACCGGGCCGCGGTGATCGCCCTGCGGCCGGGGACGGTGGGTGACGCCGGGGGACGTCCGAGCTTCCTGGAGACGGACGAGCTGCGGGACGTGCCGGTGTGGGAGTTCCGCCGCCGGGTGGGCCCCGTCGACCCGCTGGTGTGGGACCAGGTCCGTCACCTGGCGGCGTGAGGTGCGCGGGGCCCTCCCCCGCGCACCCGGTGCGGCCTCGTCAGGCCCAGAGCTGGCCCTGGAGCGTCTCGATGGCCGCTTCGGTCGTCGGGGCGGTGTAGACGCCCGTGGACAGGTACTTCCAGCCGCCGTCGGCGACGACGAAGACGATGTCGGCGCTCTCGCCGGCCTTCACCGCCTTGTTGCCGACGCCGATCGCGGCGTGCAGGGCGGCACCGGTGGAGACGCCCGCGAAGATCCCCTCCTGCTGGAGGAGCTCCCGGGTGCGGGTCACGGCGTCGGCCGAGCCGACCGAGAAGCGGGTGGTGAGGACGGAGGCGTCGTACAGCTCCGGAACGAAGCCCTCGTCGAGGTTGCGCAGGCCGTAGACCAGGTCGTCGTAGCGCGGCTCGGCCGCGACGATCTTGATGTCGGGGCGGTTCTCGCGCAGGAAGCGGCCGACGCCCATGAGGGTGCCGGTGGTACCCAGACCCGCCACGAAGTGGGTGATCGACGGCAGGTCCGCGAGGATCTCGGGGCCGGTGGTGGCGTAGTGGGCACCGGCGTTGTCGGGGTTGCCGTACTGGTAGAGCATCACCCAGGACGGGTTCTCGGCGGAGAGTTCCTTGGCGACCCGCACGGCCGTGTTGGAGCCGCCCGCCGCGGGGGACGAGATGATCTCGGCGCCCCACATGGTGAGCAGGTCGCGCCGCTCCTGGGAGGTGTTCTCGGGCATCACGCACACGATGCGGTAGCCCTTGAGCCGGGCCGCCATCGCGAGCGAGATGCCCGTGTTGCCGCTGGTGGGTTCCAGGATGGTGCAGCCGGGGGTGAGCCGGCCGTCCTTCTCCGCCTGCTCGATCATGTGCAGGGCCGGGCGGTCCTTGATCGAGCCGGTCGGGTTGCGGTCCTCCAGCTTGGCCCAGACGCGCACGTCCTCCGAGGGGGACAGGCGCGGCAGGCGGACCAGCGGGGTGTTGCCGACCGCGGCGAGAGGGCTGTCGTAGCGCATCAGCGCATTCCGCCGGCGACCGCCGGGAGGATCGTGACGTTGTCGCCGTCGGCCAGCTTGGTGGAGATGCCGTCCAGGAAGCGGACGTCCTCGTCGTTGAGGTAGACGTTCACGAAGCGGCGCAGCTGGTCGCCGTCGACGATCCGCGCCCGGATGCCGGCGTGCCGGGTCTCGAGGTCGGCGAGGAGGTCGGCGATGGTCGCTCCGCTGCCCTGCACGGCCTTGGCGCCGTCGGTGTAGGTGCGGAGGATGGTCGGGATGCGGACCTCGATGGCCATGGCGTGGGCTCCTGTCGGAAGGGGCGGGTACGTGACGCGGGAGTGCGGTGGTGCCTGTGGGCGCGGCGGCGCCCGGCGGAGCTGGGGTGGTTCTCGGCGGGCCGCGGCTCAGGCGGCGGCGCAGCGCGTACAGATGGCGCTGGCGAGCCGGCACAGGTCGACGTGCAGCCGCGCCGCTCCGCATCCGAAGGCCCCGAGCAGGGCGGAGGCGCTGCGGGCGTACGCGAGCGGAGCGAGCAGCGGCCTGCTCGGCGTCCGTGCGCTCACGTCATGGGGAACCATGCGGTCATCGTATCGATTCCCCCTGCGGGTGCCGGAGTGTGATCCCGCATGCTGGACGCAAACCGCCCAGTATCCGGATCGCACTGCGCTGACCAGCGCGGTTCAGTAGGCGTCGACGACCTTGACGTCTTCTTCGGTGATCTCGCCGTCCACGATGCGGAACGAGCGGAACTGGAACGGTCCCGCGTCGTCGGTGTCCGCGGTGGAGACCAGCACGTAGTGGGCGCCGGGCTCGTTGGCGTAGGTGATGTCGGTACGGGACGGGTAGGCCTCGGTCGCCGTGTGCGAGTGGTAGACGATGACCGGCTCCTCGTCGCGGTCGTCCATCTCGCGGTAGAGCTTGAGCAGGTCCGCCGAGTCGAACTCGTAGAACGTGGGCGAACGGGCGGCGTTGAGCATCGGGACGAAGCGCTCGGGGCGTCCCGAGCCGGCCGGGCCGGCGACCACACCGCACGCCTCGTCCGGGTGGTCGGCGCGCGCGTGCGCCACGATCTGGTCGTACAGGTCGCGAGTCAGGGTGAGCATGCGCATCAGGATAAGCAGAGGGGCCCGCCCGTACCGAGGAGTGGTACGGACGGGCCCGAATGCCGGGACGCGGACCGGGACCGGCCGGGGCGGGCCCGGGGTCAGCGGCGCGTGAAGGCGGCGCCCTCCGGGTTGCGGTTCTTGAGCACCAGGTACGAGACACCGAGGATCAGGGCCCACAGCGGGGCGCAGTACAGCGAGACGCGGGCGTCCTTGTCGATGCCCATCATCACGATCACCATGCCGATGAACAGCAGGGCGAACCAGCTGGTCCAGGGGGCACCGGGCGCCTTGAACGGCGACTGCGGCAGCTCGCCGCGGTCGGCCCTGGCGCGGTAGCGGAGCTGGCTGACCAGGATCATGATCCAGGCCCACATGCCGGAGATGGTGGCGAAGGAGACGACGTAGTTGAAGGCGTCGCCCGGCCACTGGTAGTTGATCCAGACGCCGACCAGCATCAGACCGGCGGAGAAGGCGGTGCCGATCAGCGGGGTGCCGCTCCGGGTGAGCCGCGTGAACGCCTTGGGGCCCTGGCCGTTGAGCGCGAGGTCGCGCAGCATGCGGCCGGTGGAGTACATGCCGGAGTTGCAGGACGAGAGCGCCGCGGTGAGCACCACGAAGTTCACGATGGCGGCGCCGACGCCGAGGCCCATCTTCTCGAAGGCGGCGACGAACGGCGAGACGCCCGGCTGGAAGTGCGTCCAGGGCACCACCGAGAGGATCATGATCAGCGCGCCGACGTAGAAGACGGCGATGCGCCACGGCACGGTGTTGATCGCCTTGGGGAGGGTCTTCTCCGGGTCCTTGGACTCGCCGGCGGTGACGCCGACCAGCTCGACGGCGAGGAAGGCGAACATCACGAGCTGCAGGGTCATCAGCGTGCCGCCGATGCCCTTGGGGAAGAAGCCGCCGTCGGCCCACAGGTGGGTCACGGACGCGGTCTCGCCGGCGTCGGAGAAGCCGATGGTGAGGATGCCGGCACAGATGAGGATCATGCCGATGATCGCGGTGACCTTGACCATCGAGAACCAGAACTCCAGCTCACCGAAGAGCTTCACGGAGATGAGGTTCGCGCCGAACAGGATGACGGTGAAGACCAGGGCGGAGATCCATTGCGGGATGTCCCACCAGTACGTCATGTACGTGGCGGCCGCGGTGACCTCGGTGATGCCGGTGACGACCCAGAAGAGCCAGTACGTCCAGCCGGTGACGAAGCCCGCGAAGGGGCCGATGAACTCACGGGCGTACTCGGAGAAGGAGCCCGAGACGGGGCGGTACATGAGCAGCTCGCCCAGCGCCCGCATGATGAAGAAGATGACAAGACCGGCGATGGCGTACGCCAGGATGAGGCTGGGGCCGGCCTTGGAGATGCCCTTGCCCGCGCCGAGGAACAGACCGGTGCCGATGGCGCCGCCGATCGCGATCATCTGGATCTGACGGGCTCCCAGGCCCCTCTGATATCCCTCGCCGGAACCGTCTTCCGCGGCCTCACTGCCGTCGTGCTGCTTGTCGACCCGCACTGAGGTCATGGTTGATGCGCCTTTCTCCATGCTGACCCGCGTCGACTGGTGCGACTGCGGATCAGGTCCTGATCCCCCCGGATGTGAATGGAGTGCCACCGGCGGTCTGCCGGCCGAAGCGCCCTCGGGGACATGGGTGGCGTCCCCGAGCGGTCGTGAAGATTTATCACGGCCGTCACAATGATCGGTCTGCGCCACTGTGGCGCAGACCACAGGAAGAAGCGGACAAAAGCCCCTCCTTGGATCAAAGAGGGGCTTCTTGGTAATGCGATCGTTATGCGGATTTGAGCGTCCGCTGAGCGAACACTTCGCTCAGCGACCTCTCAGCGGCCCATCAGCGTCTCGACGAGGGTCTCCTGGAGGGCCCCGAGCCAGAGGTAGGCCATCACCATCGGCTTGCGCGGGTCGGAGTCCGGCAGCCGGTAGAGGTCCTCGCTCTCGTCCTCGTCGGCGACCTCCAGCCGGGCGCCGATGGTCAGGCGCAGGTCGTTGAGCGCGCCCAGCCAGCGGCGGGAGTCCTCGCCGGACAGCCGCAGGGTCGCCCCGGCCTCGCCCGCCCCCCGCTCCTCGACGGTCAGCCCGTCCAGGCTCCGCACGACGGCGAGGGCGTCCTCGCGCTTGCGGGAGCGCAGGTCGAGCTCGGTGAACCGCCGGAACTCCGCGGACGCGGCGCGCAGCTCCTCGTCCTCGTCGGAGTAGGCGTTCGGGAAGAGCCGGGCCAGCGCCGGATCGGCGGGCGGCTCGCTCGGGCCCTCGGCGAAGAGCGCCGCCAGCGGGTCCTCGCCCTGGGCGGGCGCGTCGCCGGGACCGATCAGCTCCAGCAGCTGGACGGCGAGCGAGCGGAGGATGGAGATCTCGACCTCGTCGAGCAGTACGGCCGCGCCCCCGTCGGGCAGCGCCTCGAAGTGGCCGCTCATCAGGTGCGGTCCTGGGAGAGGGTGGCCCACAGGCCGAAGCCGTGCATCGCCTGCACGTCGCGCTCCATCTCCTCGCGGGTGCCGCTGGAGACCACGGCCCGCCCCTTGTGGTGCACGTCGAGCATCAGCTTGTGCGCCTTGTCCTTGGAGTAGCCGAAGTACGTCTGGAAGACGTAGGTGACATAGCTCATGAGGTTGACCGGGTCGTTGTGGACGATCGTCACCCACGGCACATCGGGTTCGGTGACGGCGAAACTCTCTTCGGCCGCTTCGGTGCGTTCGATCTCTACGGGAGCAACACTCACTTACCCAATGCTGCCACTGGGGGTGCGGGAACGCACAAACGGGCCCGAGAAATCGTCACTCTGACGAGTATTCGGGGGTAGCATCCACGTATGAATACTGCGGATCTCGGGCTGCCGGTGGACGTGCCGTCTACCGCGCTCTTCACCGACCAGTACGAGCTGACGATGCTCCAGGCGGCCCTGCGGGGCGGGGCCGCCGACCGGAGATCGGTCTTCGAGGTGTTCACCCGGCGGCTGCCCGAGGGACGGCGGTACGGCGTGGTGGCCGGCATCGGACGCGTCCTGGACGCCGTCGAGAACTTCCGCTTCGACCCGGGCGTCCTCGGCTACCTGCGCGAGCGGGACATCGTCGACGGGCCGACGCTGAAGTGGCTCTCCGACTACCGCTTCAGCGGTGACGTGTGGGGTTACCCCGAGGGCGAGGTCTACTTCCCCGGCTCGCCGATCCTGCGGGTGGAGGGCTCCTTCGCGGAGTGCGTGCTGCTGGAGACCGTCATCCTGTCGATCCTCAACCACGACTCGGCGATCGCCGCCGCCGCCTCGCGGATGTCGGCGGCGGCCGGCGGCCGGCGGCTGATCGAGATGGGGGCCCGGCGCACCCACGAGCTGGCCGCCGTCGCCTCGTCCCGCGCCGCCTATGTCGGCGGCTTCCACTCCACCTCCGACCTGGCCGCCGGCTTCCGCTACGGCATCCCGACCGTGGGCACCTCCGCGCACGCCTTCACCCTGCTGCACGACACCGAGCGGGACGCGTTCCAGGCACAGGTGGACTCCCTGGGCCGGGGCACGACGCTGCTCGTCGACACCTACGACGTGGCCGAGGCCGTCCGGACCGCGGTCGAGATCGCCGGGACCGACCTGGGCGCGGTCCGCATCGACTCGGGCGACCTGCTGCTGGTCGCCCACCGGGTCCGCCAGCAGCTGGACGAGCTGGGCGCCCGCGACACGAAGATCGTGGTCACCTCCGACCTGGACGAGTACGCGATCGCCTCACTGGCGGCGGCGCCGGTGGACGCGTACGGCGTGGGCACGCAGGTGGTCACCGGCAGCGGCCACCCCACCTGCTCCATGGTCTACAAGCTGGTCGCCCGGGCCGGGTCCGCCGACCCGAAGGCGCCCCTTCACCCGGTGGCGAAGAAGTCGCAGAGCGGCAAGACCTCGATCGGCGGCCGCAAGTGGGCGGCGCGCCGGCCGGACGCCGACGGGATCGCCGAGGCCGAGGTCATCGGCACCGGCCAGGTCCCGGACGCGCTGGCGGACCGGCAGCTGCTGGTGGAGCTGATCAAGGGCGGCGAGGTCGTGGCGCGCGAACCGCTGGAGACCGCGCGCGAACGGCACATCCGGGCGCTGGCCTCGCTCCCCATGTCGGCGATGCAGCTCTCCCGGGGCGAGCCGGTCATCCCCACCGAATACATCTGAGACCATTCCTCACCGTGACGAGAGATCACCTACCGACATGATTCCCGTGTTACCGGCGGTATCCCGAAGGTTGCCGGAGATACCCGTACCACCGGTCACCGAGCGGCCAGACCCTCCCGATCCGGTCCTCAACGGCCCAGGAGCGACGCGTCGGGCCGGGCTCCGGCGGAATATCCGCCGGACTCGGCGGGCAAGCTCCCGGGCCCCCTCCCGCAGGGCGGGCCGAGTCTCTAGGCTCGACCCCATTCCAGTGACACATGCCCGACGCCTCCCGACCGACCACTCCCCCACCGAAGGACAACCGCCATGCACCGCGCATTGATCGTCGTGGACGTTCAGAACGACTTCTGCGAGGGCGGCAGCCTCGCGGTGGCGGGAGGCGCGGATGTCGCCGCCGCCATCACGGACCTGGTCGGCGAGGCCGCCGGGGCCGTCTACCAGCACGTGGTGGCCACCCGCGACCACCACATCGACCCGGGCGGCCACTTCGCCGACGAGCCCGACTACGTCGACTCCTGGCCGGTGCACTGCGTGGCCGGTACGGAAGGGGTCGGCTTCCACCCCAACTTCGCCCCGGCGGTCGCCTCGGGGTCGATCGACGCGGTCTTCGACAAGGGCGCCTACTCGGCGGCGTACAGCGGCTTCGAGGGCACCGACGAGAACGACATCCCCCTGGCCCGGTGGCTGCGCGACCGCGAGGTGACGGAGGTGGACGTGGTGGGCATCGCCACCGACCACTGCGTGCGCGCGACCGCCCTGGACGCCGCCCGGGAGGGCTTCACCACCCAGGTGCTGCTCGACCTGACGGCGGGCGTGTCCCCGGAGACCACCCGGCGGGCCCTGAAGGAGCTGCGCGAGGCCGGTGTCCGGCTGACCGGCAAGCCGGTGGTCTGAGGCCGCCCGAGGCCGCCTGAGGCCGTCTCCCGGCCCCGCCGCCCCGGTCCCGTCCGGGGCGGCGGGTCCGCGTCGTGTCCCCGGGCGCTCAGGGCCTCAGCAGCGCCCGTATCGGGTGCCAGAGCTCGGCGGCGCACTGCGGGCTGGTGCGCCACAGCAGGCCGTCCGGGTGATGGAGCACCGCGGTGACCTCGTCGGGGGTCGGCGGGTGGGTGTTGCCCCGCAGGTAGACGGCGCGCAGTCCGAGGTTGCGCAGCCTGGTCAGGGCGCGGGCGCGGTTGGCGGCGTGGACGAGGATCCGGACCGTGGACCCGTCGCCGACCGGGCTGGGCAGACCGAGCGCGACCACCACGCTGCCGCCTGGCAATGTGCAGAAACCTCCGCCGGGCATGTCGGGACCTCTCCCCCATGAGATGGCGTGTCAATAAGAACCTGGTAGACGCACCTAAACACGATCGGCCGCCGCCCGCTAGAGGGCGACGGCCGATCATGCAGTGACCTGCAGTGATGCTCTTACTTCGAGGACGGGCCCACCTGAACGGTGATCGTCTGGCCGTCCCTAGGCTGCTTGACGATCGAGATCCGGGTGTTGGTGTCAGTTACCTTGACGCTGCCCTGGGGGTTCTCGGCGTGCCAGTAGACACCCTTGCGGTCGTCGAAGACCGGGTTGCATGCCTGCGACTTGATCCGCAGCGGAACGCCCGCGTTGTGCAGCGTGAAGCTGTCCGTGCGGTACAGGCTGAACGGAGCGTCGAACGGCTGGATCTTGTTGCGCAGCAGCGTCTTGCCGTCCGACCACTTCAGCGGCTTGGCGTGGGAGTCGACCGGCAGGATCAGGCCCTGGCCCGGGTGGACAGCGGTGTTGTTGTCCTTCTGGGAGGTGTCCCACTGCCAGACCAGCAGACCGGTCTGGTACGGGTAGTGCTCCACCCAGCTGTCCTTCGGGGCCGCGAAGCCGAAGTTGTACGGGCCGACCTTGAGGGTCGCGTCGTACGAGACGTACTGACGGTTCTCGGCCAGGTAGTACTGCTCGTACTCGCTGGTGAGGGACTCGCCGATGCGGGAGAAGCCCTTCGACGTCCAGCCCGCGTCGCCGCCCTCGGCGTTGTCCGAGAAGACCGGGGCGCCGCCGGCCGTCAGGGTGATGGAGTCGGCCGCGAAGCCCTTGCCGCCCGCGCCGCCGTCGGTCTGGTAGCGGAAGCGGAGGTCGATCTTCTTGCCGGCGTAGGCGTCCAGCGGGAAGACCAGCTTCCGGTAGGCGCCGGAGGCGCCGGTCAGCGACGGAGCGCCGCTGGCGTCGGCCGGGATGGCCTTGCCGTCGGCGGTACCGGCCAGGGCGGTCCACCGCTTGCCGCCGTCGGTGGACACCTCGGTGTAGAGGTAGTCGTAGTCCTTCTCGATGTCCCACCAGCCGTCGAGCGACAGCTTGACCTTGGACTTGGACTTGCGGGTGAGGTCGACCGAGCGGGTCAGGGTGTTCTTGAGGTCGTCACCCATGTTGCTCCACCACTGCTTGGAGCCCTGGGCCGGCTTGACAACCGGGGTGGTGACCTTCTTCTTCGGCAGCTCGACGACGAGCGCCTGCGGGTTCTTGGTGTTGTACGCCGAGACGCCCAGCGTGTGCTTGGACTTGGTGGCCGCCTTGGCCTTCTCGTAGTTCAGCCAGCCCAGCTGGAGCTTGTCCCAGGCGGTCATGTCGCCGGGCAGGTCGCCGATGGAGTCCTTGCCGGTACCGAGCCAGGAACCGGCCGACATCAGGGACCAGAAGCCGACCGAGTTCTCGGCGCCCGGCTTCCCCGAAGTGTCGTACAGGTCAGGCAGGCCCAGGTCGTGGCCGTACTCGTGGGCGAAGACGCCCAGGCCGCCGTTCTCCGGCTGCATCGTGTAGTCGCCGACCCAGATGCCGGTCTTGCCGATCTGGGTGCCACCGGACTTGTTGTTCGCCGGGCCGGTCTTGCCGGAGTCGGTGCCGTAGGCGTACCAGCGGTGGGCCCACAGGGCGTCGGTGCCCTGGACACCGCCGCCGGCCGACTCGTCCTCGCCCGCGTGGACGATCTGGAAGTGGTCGATGTAGCCGTCGGCCTCGTTGAAGTTGCCGTCACTGTCGAAGTCGTAGCGGTCCCACTGGTCGTACTGCGCCAGGTCCGCCTTGATCTGCGCGTCCGTACGGCCCTTGGCCTTCTGGTCGGCGGTCCAGGCGGTCACTCCGTCGCGCACCGCGTCCCAGACGTTGGCGCAGTTGCTGCTGCCGCAGTAGTTGGAGCCGTAGCGGGCCTCGTTGTAGTCGACCTTGACCCAGTCCGAGACGCCGCCGGCGACCGAGTACCGGCCGGAAGAGGTCTTCTCGTAGTAGGTCTTCAGGGACTGCTTCGGCTGCCCCTTCTTGTCCTTGCCGGTGCCGAAGTACAGGTCCTGGAAGTGCTTCCGGTTGTAGTCCGCCTGCCAGGCCGTCGAATTGTCCTTCGAACGGTCCGGCTTGGCTATCTGGTTGTGCAGCGGACCGGGCGTGCCGCCGAACTTCGGCTTCAGCGTGCGGTCCTTGCCGTCGTCCGCGCGGTCGATCAGCGTGGTGTTGTCGACCTTGTCACCGAACTCGACCAGGATCGTGAAGATCTTGTCGGTCTTCTCGCGGCCCAGCTCGACGTACTTCTTGTCGTCGAGCTTGACGACCTTGGAGGCACCCCTGCGCTCCACCGTGAGGTCGCCGGACAGGACCTGCTCCAGGGCCGCCTGGCGCTGCTGCTCCTGCTGCTTGCTGTAAGGGCCGTCGAGGTCGTGGTCGACCTTGGCGGCGTGGTCGTGCCCCGGGACATCGGCGTTGGGCGCTGGGTCATGGCGCTCGATGCCGGTGGTAGGGCGGTCGTCTGCCTGCGCCGTGGTCAACGCCGAGGCGGTAGCGGCGGTGGTGGCCAGGGCCACGATCACCGCAGACGTGCGAAACGCCCGTCTTCTGCTGGTCACTTGATGTTTCCTCCCCCGCGCCCGCGATCCGCGGATGGGGGGTCGAAGTGTTATCCGCGTGCGGAGCGCGCCACAAGTGAACACATTGGAACGGAGATACGCGAAAAAAAACAGATCTTGACTTTGCTCAGTCAAATACCTTATGCGGATAGCATTATCCGGAATCCGGGCAACCGGAACGGCCGCCGCCGCAAAAGCGGGCGGCGGCCGTTCACGGCCCGACGGGACAGGTCACCGGGGTCTCAACGGGTGGACGGACCGACCTTCACGACGATGGTCGAGCCGCTCGGCGGCTGGGCGACGACGGCGATACGGGTGTTGGTGTCCGTGGTCCTCACACTGCCGTACTTGTTCTCCGCGTACCAGTAGACGCCCTTGCGGTCGTCGAAGACCGGGTTGCCCGCCTGGGGCCTGATGTACGTCGGCGCGTCCTGCCTGTGCAGGGTGAAGCCGGGCGTCGGATACCAGCCGAAGGCCGCGTCGTACGGGCTGATCTTGTTGGACATGAGCGTTCCGTCGGCCCACTTCATCGGCGTCGCGTGGGCGTCGACCGGAAGCAGCAGCCCCTGACCGGGGTGCTCGGTGACGTTGTTGTCGCGCTGTGAGGTGTCCCACTGCCAGACCATCAGACCGGGCCGGTAGGCGTAGTGCTCGACCCAGTTGTCCATCGGCTTCTTGAAGCCGAAGTTGTACGGGCCGGCCTCGAGGGTCCTGTCGTGGCCGGCGTACTGACGGTTCTCCGCGAGGTAGAACTGCGGGTACTCGCCGGTGACGGACTCGCCGACCCGGGTGAAGCCGCGCGCGGCCCAGCCGTTGTCCCCGCCCTCGGCGTCGTCCGAGAAGAGTGCGGCGCCGTCCGCCTTGACGGTGATGCCGTCCGCGGCGAAGCCCTTGCCGGCCACACCCCCGTCCGTCCTGTAGCGGAACCGGATGCCGATCTTCTTCCCCGCGTAGGCGTCCAGCGGGTACACCAGCCTCTGGTACGTCTCCGAGACGCCCGTCAGGGCCGGTTTGTCACCGCCGTCACGGGTGATCGGCTCCCCGTTGGCCGTGCCGTCGACGGACTGCCAGCCGGCGCCGCCGTCCGTGGACACCTGGGTGTACAGGTAGTCGTAGTCCTTCTCGATGTCCCACCAGCCGTCCAGTTCCAGCGAGGCGGAGGAGACACCCGTCAGGTCGACCGTGCGGGTCAGCGTGTTCGACAGGTTGTCGCCGTAGTCGCTCCACCACTGCGTCGTGCCGTCGGCGGGCCGGACCACCGGGGTGGTGACGGTCTTCCTGGGCAGCTCCACGACGAGCGCCTGCGGGTTCCCGGTGTTGTACGCGGAGACGCCCAGCGTGTGCGTCGACACCGTCGCCGCCTTGGCCTTCTCGTAGTTCAGCCACCCCAGCTGGAGCTTGTCCCAGGCGGTCATGTCGCCGGGCAGATCGCCGATGGACTCCTTGCCCGCGCCCAGCCACGAGCCGGACGACATCAGCGACCAGAAGCCGACCGAGTTCTCGGCCCCCGGCACGTTGTTGGTGTCGTACAGGTCGGGCAGGCCCAGGTCATGGGCGTACTCGTGGGCGAAGACGCCCAGGCCGCCGTTCTCCGGCTGCATCGTGTAGTCGCCGACCCAGAGGCCGGTGTCGCCGACCGCGACGCCACCGGCCTTGAACCCCGCCGGACCGGTGTCGCCGTCGTCACGGCTGTACGCGTAGCCGCGGTGGGCCCACAGCGAGTCGGGGCCCTGGGCGCCGCCGCCCGCCGAACCGTCCTCGCCCGCGTGGACGATCTGGAAGTGGTCGATGTAGCCGTCCGGCTCCTCGAAGTCGCCGTCGTTGTCGTGGTCCGTACGGTCCCACTCGTCGAACCGCGCCACGTCCGCCTTGATCCGGGCGTCCGTCCGGCCGGCCGCCCTCTCCCGCGCGACCCAGGCGTTGACGCCGTCCAGGACGAGGTCCTCGACGTTGGGGCAGTTGTTGCCGCCGCAGTAGTCGGAGCCGTAGCGGGCCTCGTTGTACTCGACCTTCACCCAGTCCGAGACCTCGCCCTCGACCGAGTACCGGCCGGAGGAGGTCTTCTCGTAGTACGTCCTGAGCGACTCCACCCCCTCGCCCCCGCCGAAGTACAGGTCGCGGAAGTGCTCGCGGTTGTAGTCCGCCCGCCAGTCGGTCGAGTTGTCCTTCGTGCGGTCCGGCTCCGGGATCCTGTTGTGCAGCGGGCCCGGTGTGCCGCCGTACTTCAGGACCGGCGGCGCGGGACCGTTCGGGCCGTCGGGGTCGTACATCGTGGTGCTGTCGACCTTGTCGCCGAACTCCACGAGGATCGTGAAGATCCTGTCGGTGCGCTCCCTGCCCAGCTCGACGTACTTCCGGTCGCCGAGCTTCACCACCTTGGAGCCGCCGTGGCGCTCGACCTTCGCCGTGCCGTTCAGCACCTGCTCCAGGGCCGCCCGGCGCTGCTGCTCCTGCTGTGCGCTGAAGGGTCCGTCGATGACGTGGCCGTCGTGCCTGCCCTCCGACACGCCGTGCGCGGCGTCGTCCTGGGCGGCCGCTCCGGCCCGGACGGATCCGGCGGATCCGGCGGATCCGGCGGATCCGGCGGATCCGGCGGGGGCGGCGGGCGGGGTCTCGCCGGCCCGGGCCGTGCCGGACATCGCCGCGGTCGCCGCGAGAGCCGCCAGCACGGCGGTGGCTCTCAGCGCTGCGTTCCTCTGGGTCACTTGATCCGGTCCTCCCCTGCACGGCCCGCCGCATCAAGCCGTCTCCGTCGGGCCCCCGGTGTGCCACGCGTGCCAAGTGGCGCCATTCGACCGGAGTTCGGGATGAAAGGACAGTGACTGGACCTGTCCGGGCACGACCACACTGAGCAGGCGGGGACTCCGACGGGCGGACACCGCCGTCCTCCCCCGCCGGGCGCCGGATCGCGTCAACGGGCGCCCCGATCCGGCCATATGGCATAGGCCGTGATTCTGTGCGCCCCCCATGCACCGGTACCGTGGGTTAGGTCACGCTTACTACCGGTTCCTCTCGGGCATCCACCGTCGTAGAGTCGTTTGGCAGTGCGACCGAGTTGCGAGACACCCCCAACCGATGCTTCGAGGACGGAATCCGTCATGCCGCGTCCGAATGCCGCACAGCTCGCCTACGGTTCGGCCACCGTCGTCTTCGCGACCGTCGCCATGCTCCTGCTGTCCCGCACCACGACCGGTCCCGGTATCGCGCTGATCGGCCTGGCCGCGCTCCTGCTCGGCCTGCTGGTCGCCCTCACGCTGCCCGTCTCCCGCCCGAGGACGACCGCACCCGCCCGGGCGGCCGGAGCACGCAAGCCGGACGCCACCGCCGGCGACGGCGTCCGGACCGGCCTCCCCGGCCCGCGAGCCCGCGGCTCGGAGCACTCACTGCGTCGTTGACACGACCACGGTCCTGGCCGCCTTGTCGTGCAGACCCTGCTTGTACGGCTTGTCGACCAGGATCAGGATCAGCAGGAGCAGCGGCCACAGACAGGCGCAGCAGATCAGCGTCGGCAGCCACAGCACGAGGGCACGCACCAGCGACGCGTTCGTCGGCGGCACACTGCCGTCGTTGAGCATCGCCACCCGCAGCCCCATCAGGCGCTTGCCCAGGGTCTGCCCGTTGCGCTTCGTCATGAGGGTGTCGTAGCCGACATACGCCACGATCGAGATGAGCTGGAAGAGCCACTGCCCGCCGGAGCTCGCCTGCCACACGTCGCCCAGGTCGTCGGAGTCTCCCGACACCTTCTGGTAGATGTCGAACGGGATGCCGATGACGGCCAGCGGCACGAAGATGATGAACCAGTCGATGACGCGCGCGAGGATGCGCTTGCCGGACGGGGCGAGCGGCGGCATCCCGGCGAGCGGGTCGGAGCCGCCGTAACCGCCGTAGGGTCCGCCCGTGCCGCCGTACGGGCCTCCCCCGCCGCCCCCGTAAGGGCCTCCCCCGCCCCCGTAGGGCCCGCCGCCCCCGTACGGGCCGCCGCCCTGCGCTCCCCCTCCGCCGGCCCCGCCACCGCCGTCGTACGGGCCGCCGGCGCCCGGGGGCGGGGCGGACGGCGGCGGAGTGCCCTCCCCGTACGGGGAACCCGATGACGGCGGGCCCTGCGGTTTCTTGAGGAACGGGTCGTCCTCGGGCGGCTGGCCGGGCGTCGGCTGATCATTGCTCATGGGGGCAGTGCATCCCGGCCGGCCGGGCCCCGCAACGGCTCACCCGCCGTTCGGGGGAAGCCTCTCGCCCCCACGGGGAGCGGGCGCCCGTCGGGAGCCCGGCGGCCGCTCCTCCGGGGCCGGCCGCCGTCCTGAGCGGGCCTCAGCCGGCCACGAACGTATGCGCCGCCTTGTCGTGCCAGCACTGCCGCCACGGCCGGTCGACCAGGCACCACAGGACGTTGGCGATCCCGATCACCAGGACGCCGAGCACCCCGTACACCAGCCAGCGGCGTAGCGCCGCGCCGAACGCGGGCGGCCCGTGCGACTCGATGTCGCGCACTTCCAGACCGCACACCTTCTTGCCGAGCGTGCGGCCCCACCTGGCGGTCGGCAGCGCCTCGTACAGCGCCCCGAGCACCAGCAGCAGGGCCAGCGCGATGCCGAAGTGCATTGAGGTGGTGCCGTCGAGCAGCCACACGGTCACCGTCTCACCGGACTGCTTGGCCTGCTCGATCTTGCCGTCGATGTGGCCGAGCGCCGACGAGACGAACGGGAAGGACGCCGCCCCGACAAGCGCTCCGAGGACCACGGTGTCGATCAACCGGGCCGCCAGCCGCTTGCCGAGACCGGCGGGGCGCGCGTTGGCCTGGGCCTGGGCGGCCGCCAGGAACGGGTCCGCGACCGGCGGCTTCCACGGCACGACCGGCTGCTGCGCCTCCGCCTCCGGGAAGCGGCCGCCGGACTGCGGCTGCGGCTGGGCCTGGGGCTGGGAGAGCTGCGGCTGGGCGAGCTGGTGGACCTGCTGCGCCCAGGACGCCGCGCCGCCGCCGGGGCCGGGGGTGACGGGGGTGACGGGAGCAGCGGGAGTGGCGGGCACGCCGGGCGCGGGCTGGGGCTGTGCCTGCCGGGGCGGCTGGGACAGATGCGCCTGGGCCTGGTTCGGCTGGGCCTGGGGGACGTGCGGCGGTCCCGCCTGCTGGGCCCGCTGGGGCTGCGCGGGCGGCGTCCGGGCCGGGATCTGCGGCGACTCGGGAGCCTTGGGGCCCTCCGGCTTCAGCGCGCGGATCGTCATGGTGCCGTCGGCGGGCTGCTCCTGCCGGGACTGCTGGGCGCGGATGGTGACGGTGCCCTCCGGGACGCCCTGGCCGGGCGCCCGCCGCTGCGGCTGGACGCCCGCCGCGCCGGGCTCCGGCTCCACGTTCCGTACGCCGGGCAGCGCGCCGCCCGTCGGGTCGGCGGGCGCCCGGCGCGGGTCGGCCGGTGTACGCGGGTCCTGTCCCTCGGCCCCCCAGGAGACACGGCGGTCCCTCTCGCCGCCGAAGCCGGCCTGGCGGGAGGCGTCGGCCTGCCAGGCGGACGCGGGCTCGGGGTGGGTCTCGACGACGGCTTCCCCTGCCAGCGGCTCCTCGTCGAAGAAGACCGGGCCGGTCTCCTCGACCGAGGGCACCGGTGCCGGGGCGGGGGCGGGGGCCGCCGAGGCGGGCGGTGCCGGCATCGCCTCGCCGTCCCCGGGCGCGGGGCGGCTCGTGCCGGGCACCCAGGCACCCCCGTTCCAGAACCGGATATATCCAGGGATGGAAGGATCCGGATAGTAGCCAGGCGTGGGACTGCCATCGCCGGTCGCCGGGGTTGGGGCGCTCATCACCGTGGTCCCGTATCTCTTCGAGGGCCGCAATTCAAGGCACCACATCTATCAGACCGCCGCGTGCCCCCGGGCCCGTCCCGCCGTAAGGGACACTATTCGGTCACAATGACATCACGGAAAGTAACGGGAAGTCATCGCCCGAAGTCGCGTAAGGATGACGGGGTAGACGCCTCTTCCCTGGTGCGGCCCGCTCCCGGGTCCGTACCGGAGAAGGAGGAGCAGTCCCATGCAGCACACCGTGGTGGAACGTGACGTGGAGATCGAACTCGTGGGGCCGCCCGGGCGCGGCGGCGCCGTACCGGCCCGGCTGACCTACCGCACGGACGACCCGTACGCGGTGCACATCGCCTTCCACATCGGCTCGGAACACCCGGTGAACTGGACCTTCGCCCGCGACCTGCTGGTCGAAGGGGTCTTCGGGCCGTGCGGCGACGGGGATGTCCGGATCCGGCCCTCCCGGGCCGGCGGACGCGCCGTCGTCCTGCTGGCGCTGTCCTCGCCGGACGGCGACGCGCTGCTGCGGGCGCCGCGCGCGCAGGTGTCGGCATGGCTGGAGCGCACGCTGCGGATCGTGCCGCCCGGGTCGGAGTCCGGACGGCTCGGCATCGACGACGGGCTCACCGAGTTGCTCGCCCGCGCCGCGGACGGCTTCGGCGGGGGGTGGCCGCACGACCTGTGGCTCTCGGGGGAGTCACAGGACGAGGACGCCTAGGGGGTGTCCCGGCTCAGGAGGACTCGGTCACATAGGTGTGGGTGATGAACTCGATGGAGTGGCCGTCCGGGTCCTCCAGGTACACCCCGCGGCCGCCGTGGAGATGGTTGATCTCCTGCGGCGTGCGGTGGTACGGGTCGGCCCAGTAAGGGAGTTCGCCCTTCACGATCCGTCCGAAGATCTCGTCGAACTCGTCCTCGGCGACGAGGAAGGCGAGGTGCTGGGAGACGATGTCCCCTTCGTCGTCGAGGTAGTCGAGGGTGACGCCGTTGGCGAGGGGGACGCTGGCGAACGGGCCGAAGGGCCTGGGCTCCGGTTCGCCGATCAGCTCGGTGAGGAAGCGCGCGGCGGCGAACCGGTCGCGGCTGCGGACGATGGTGTGGTCAAGGCGTGCGGGCACGGCTCCTCCTTCATCGGTGCCTTCACGCTATGCGGTTGCCGGTGCCCCGACCATCGGACATCGGGCCTAGGCCGTAGGACGCAGCGCCACGGAGCCGGTGGCCCGGGGCCTGAGGCCGGGGGGCGGGGTCGCCGGGGGCCGGGGTAGCCGGGGGCGGGTTTGCGGGGATCAGAAGAGCTTGCCCGGGTTGAGGATGCCGAGCGGGTCGAAGGTGTGCTTGATGCCGCGCTGCAACTCGATCCCCACCGGGCCCAGTTCGCGGGCCAGCCACTCCTTCTTCAGTACGCCCACCCCGTGTTCGCCGGTGATGGTGCCGCCGAGCTCCAGCCCGAGGGCCATGATCTCGTCGAACGACTCACGGGCCCGCCGGGACTCGTCGGGGTCGGCGTGGTCGAAGCAGACGACGGGGTGGGTGTTGCCGTCGCCCGCGTGGGCGCAGACGCCGATGGTGAGGTCGTACTTCGCCGCGACGGCGGCCGTGCCGTCGAGCATCTCGGCGAGCCTGGAGCGCGGTACGCAGACGTCGTCGATCATCGTCGCCGTGGAGACCGTCTCCAGGGCGGTCAGCGCCAGTCGCCGTGCCTGGAGCAGCAGTTCGGACTCGGCCGTGTCCTCGGCCGGGACGACCTGCGTGGCGCCCGCCGCGGTGCACAGCTCGCCGACCGCGGCCAGGTCGTCCGTCGGGTCGGGCGTGTCGAACGCGGCGAGCAGCAGGGCCTCGGTGCTGTCCGGCAGCCCCATGGCCGCCATCCGGTTGACCGCCCGGACCGTCGTGCGGTCCATGAGTTCGAGGAGCGAGGGCGTGTGCCCCCGCTCCATGATCGCGCAGATGGCGTCGCAGGCGGCGCCGGCGGAGGGGAACTCGGCGGCGAGGACCAGCTGCCGGGGCGGCTGGGGCTTGAGGGCGAGGACGGCGCGTACGACGACCCCGAGGCTGCCCTCGGAGCCGACGAAGAGACGGGTCAGGTCGTACCCGGCGACCCCCTTGGCGGTACGGCGGCCGGTGGACAGCAGACGGCCGTCGGCCAGCACGACGTCCAGGCCCAGGACGTACTCGGCGGTCACGCCGTACTTGACGCAGCACAGGCCGCCCGACGCGGTGCCGATGTTGCCGCCGATGGTGCACGTCTCCCAGCTGGAGGGGTCCGGCGGGTAGTACAGGCCGTGCTCCCCCACCGCGCGGGACAGCACGGCGTTGACGACGCCGGGTTCGACGACGGCGATCCGGTCCACCGGGCTGATCTCCAGGATGCGGTCCATCCTGGTCAGGGAGAGCACGATGCAGCCGTCCGACGCGTTCGCCGCGCCGGACAGTCCGGTCCGGGCCCCCTGCGGGACGACGGGGACGCGCAGCGCGGTGGCGGTCCGCATCACGTGCTGGACCTCCTCGACGGTGCGCGGGAGGGCGACCACGGCCGGTGTGCCGGCCTCGCAGAAGCTCGCCATGTCGTGGGCGTACGAAGCGGTGATGTCCGGGTCGGTGATCAACGCTTCGTCCGGGAGGCCCGCGCGCAGCCGTTCGTAGAGATCGTCCATGGTTCCAGCCTGGCACCCGGGGCCATCGGTGTGAACCCGTCGGGCGAACCGCTCGGGGCGGCGGAGTGTGCTCCCCGTGTGCTCGTCGTACTGGCGCACAGTGATCCTTATGAAGAAGGAACGGGCCCCACGGACGGTGCTGGTCGCGGGGATCGCCGCGGTGCTGGCGGGGACGGTGCTGCTGTTCGTCCTCCCGGTCGGCCCGGGCGGCGACGGGCCGCCGCCGGCGCCCGGCCCGGTCGCGCGGGCGGTGTCGGCCGTCGAGGCGGGCGCGCAGGCCTCGCTGCCGGAGCTGGCCGCGCTCATCGGCGACCGTGAGAAGTGGCTGCGCAGGCACCCCGGTGACGACGAGTCGTGGGCGGCGCTCGGGGCCGCCTACGTCGAGCGGGGCACCCGGGAGGGCGACTCCGCGGCCTTCCCTCGGGCCGAGCGGGCGCTGAAGCGGTCCCTCGCGGTGTTCCCCGGGGCCAAGGGGAACGCCGGCGCCCTGGCGGGCATGGGGGCGCTGGCCAACGCCCGCGGGGACTTCGTGGCGGCCAAGCAGTGGGGTGAGGCGGCGCGCAGGGCGAAGCCCCGCCGCTGGCAGACGTATCCGGTGCTCGTCGACGCGTACACGGGGCTCGGGGACTACACCTCGGCGGGCCGGGCGCTGGAGCAGCTGCGCGCACTGCGCCAGGACGGGCCCACGCTGTCCCGGGCGACGCTGGTCTTCGGTGACCGGGGCTGGCGCGAGGACGCGTCGGCGGTGGCACAGGACGCGGTGGCGCTGGCGGCCACGAAGGCCGAGAAGGCGAGCTGCCTGCAGCGGCTGGGCGACCTGGCGTGGGAGCGGGGTGAGCCGGCCGAGGCGCTGGGGGCGTACGACGCGGCGCTGCGGCTGGTGCGCGGGCACGCCCCTTCGCTGGCGGGACGGGCCAGGGCGCTGGCGTCGCTGGGGCGCACGGACGAGGCGCTGCGGGAGTACGGGGCGGCGCTGTCGGCGGCGCCGCTGCCCGAGTACACGCTGGCGTCGGCGGAGCTGCACGAGTCGGTGGGCCTGGACGGTGACGCGCGGACCCAGTACGAGATGCTCCGCGTCCGCTCGGCGGAGGGGCTCACGCACGGGGTGAACCGGTCGCTGGCGCTGGCCCGTTACGAGACGGACCACGGGGATCCGGACGCGGCCGTGACATGGCTCGGCGCCGAGTGGGCGCGCCACCACCGCTCGGTGCACGTCGCGGACGCCCTGGGCTGGGCGCTGTACCGGGCGGGCAGGCCCCAGGAGGCGCTGCCGTATGCCGTGCGGGCGACCGGGACGGGGCTGCGCAGCGCGCTGTTCATGTACCACCGGGGCCAGATCGAGCGGGCGCTGGAGAAGTACGGGGCGGCGCGCCGTCACATCGAGGAGGCGCTGAGGATCAACCCGGCGTTCTCGCCGCTGCTGGCGCCCCGGGCGCGCCGGGCCCTGGAGGTGCTGGGCGAGCCCCCGGCGGGCGGGCCCGCCCAGGTGTACGGCGCCAGGCCCCGCCCCCAGCGCAAGAGCGGTGCCGCCGCCTCCGCCGGGTCGGGGAGCCGCAGTTCGGGTTCGGGCAGCCGCAAGGCGTGGTCCGGTGCGGGTTCGGGGAGCCGCAAGGCGGGTTCGGGCAGCCCGTCCCGTACCCCCTCCTGGCGGCAGCCCGCCCGGCCCGCGGGTCCGGCGGCCCGGGTCCCGGATGGCGGCTCGGGGAACTCCGCCCGTACGGGGCCCGCCCCGGCGGGGCGCGGCACGCCCGGGGCGACGGGACGGTGAGCCGTACGGTCGTGGCCCCGCGGGTCAGGGGCCGCGGGGCCACGTGTGCGGCGGGCACTCCCCCGGTCCCGGGGCGTGTCTCCCCGGGTGGTGCCCGCCGCCGACCAGGCCCCCGCCCGGAGCCGGCCGGATCGGCGGGGTCCGGGCGAGGGCCTGGCGATCGTCCGGCACGTGCCGGCGTCCGCCCGGAGTCGCGGACCGGGCGGGACTTCCGGCCGCGGCCCGGGGCCTCACGTCCGGATCGTGCCGGGCTCGCGTGCCCCGGCACCGCGTGACACCGCGTTGTCACCGGTCGCCGATACCGGACCCCGCTCACCGATCCGGGCTGATCCAGGCTGATCCGGACGGGAGAAGACCCCAGGTCTCGTTCTAGAGGTTGCCGCGCTTGGCCTGCTCGCGCTCGATCGCCTCGAAGAGGGCCTTGAAGTTGCCCTTTCCGAAGCCCATCGAGCCGTGCCGCTCGATCATCTCGAAGAAGACGGTCGGACGGTCCTGGACCGGCTTGGTGAAGATCTGGAGCAGGTAGCCGTCCTCGTCGCGGTCGACGAGGATCTTCAGCTCGCGCAGGGTCTCGATGGGCACGCGGGTCTCGCCGGCCCACTCGCCCAGGGTGTCGTAGTACGAGTCGGGCGTGTCCAGGAACTGCACGCCGGCCGCGCGCATGGTCCGCACGGTGGAGACGATGTCGTTCGTGGCGAGCGCGATGTGCTGGACGCCGGCCCCGCCGTAGAACTCCAGGTACTCGTCGATCTGCGACTTCTTCTTCGCGATCGCGGGCTCGTTGATGGGGAACTTCACCTTCAGCGTGCCGTCGGCGACGACCTTCGACATGAGGGCGGAGTACTCGGTGGCGATGTCGTCGCCGACGAACTCCTTCATGTTGGTGAAGCCCATGACCTTGTTGTAGAAGGCCACCCAGTCGTTCATCCTGCCGAGCTCGACGTTGCCCACGCAGTGGTCGATCGCCTGGAAGGTGCGCTTGGCGGGCGGCTCGACCATCGGGTCGGCGGCGACGTAGCCGGGCAGGTAGGGGCCGTCGTAGCCGCGGCGCTCGACGAGGGTGTGGCGGGTCTTGCCGTAGGTGGCGATGGCGGCCAGCACCACGGTGCCGTGCTCGTCCGTCACCTCGTGCGGCTCGGCCAGGCCGGTCGCGCCCTGCTCGACGGCGTACGCGTACGCCTTGCGGGCGTCCGGCACCTCGATGGCGAGGTCGACGACGCCGTCGCCGTGCTCGGCGACGTGGTCGGCGAGGAACCGGCCGCGGTCCGTGGCCACCTTGATGACCGAGGTGAACACGAAACGGGCGCCGCCGTTCGTCAGGACGTAGCTCGCGGTCTCGCGGTTGCCGTTCTCCGGTCCGGAGTAGGCGACCAGCTTCATGCCGAAGGCCGTGGAGTAGTAGTGCGCGGCCTGCTTGGCGTTGCCCACGGCGAAGACGACAGCGTCCATTCCCTTCACCGGGAAGGGGTCGGCCTCGCGCGCGGTGGTCGGGGTGTGCTCAATGGTCATCGAGTTCTCTGCCATGGCGGCAGGCTCCCTCCGATCCACAAGCTGCGCAATAGTTCTCGTATTCACTGGGCAATCTGCTCAGCGAACGGCGAGTATGACCGGGCTATCTGTACATGGTGACCATCGGGAGGACGTCTTGGCGATCGATCATCTGGACGGCAGGCTCATCGTCCTGCTGGCCCGCGAGCCGCGGATAGGCGTCCTGGAGGCGTCCCGACGTCTCGGCGTCGCCCGGGGCACGGTCCAGGCCCGGCTGGACCGTCTTCAGTCGAACGGAGTCATCCGCGGGTTCGGCCCGGACGTCGATCCGGCGGCCCTCGGCTACCCCGTCACCGCGTTCGCGACGCTGGAGATCAAGCAGGGCCAAGGGCCCGATGTGCGCACGCACTTGGCGGGCGTTCCCGAGGTGCTGGAGCTGCACACCACGACCGGCCACGGGGACATGCTCTGCCGCCTGGTGGCCCGTTCCAACGCGGATCTCCAGCGGGTGATCGACCGGGTCGTCGGTTTTGATGGGATCGTGCGGGCCTCCACGGCGATCGTCATGGAGAACCCCGTACCTCTGCGGATCATCCCGTTGGTGCAGCAGGCCGCGGGGGACGAGCCGGACTGAGGCGCGTGCCGGGCAGGCCGCTCCGGACCGGGAAGGAGCGCGCGTGAGCTTCTGGGGATACCTGGTCGACCAGCGCCAGCACCTGCTCACCGACGCGTTCCAGCACGTCAGCGCCGTCGTCCAGTGCATGGCGATCGCCACCCTGCTGGGGGTGGCGATCGCGGTGCTCACTTTCCGCAGCGACTGGGCGGGGAACCTGGCCATCGCCTCGACGGCCACCGTCCTGACCATCCCCTCACTGGCGCTGATCGGCCTGCTGATCCCGGTGGTGGGCCTGGGCGTGCCGCCCACCGTCATCACGCTGGTGCTCTACGGGCTGCTGCCGGTGGTGCGCAACGCGATCGTGGGGCTGCGCGGCGTCGACCCGGCCCTGGTGGACGCCGCCAAGGGCATCGGGATGTCCCGCACGGCCAGGATGCTCCGGGTGGAGCTGGCACTCGCGTGGCCGCCCGTCCTCACCGGCATCCGCGTCGCCACCCAGATGCTGATGGGCATCGCCGCGATCGCCGCGTACGCCTCCGGGCCGGGCCTGGGCAACGAGATCTTCCGCGGCATCGCCTCGCTGGGCAGCGCCAACGCCATCAACCAGGTGCTGGCCGGGACGCTCGGCATCGTCGTCCTCGCCCTGCTCCTCGATGCCCTGCTGGCCCTCGTGGGCCGGCTGACCATCCCGAGGGGGATCCGTGTCTGAGACGTCCGGTGCCTCGATCGAGCTGGAGAACCTCAGCAAGCGCTACCCCGGCACTTCACAGCCCGCCGTGGACAACGTGTCGATGGAGATCAAGGCCGGCGAGACGGTGATCTTCGTGGGTCCTTCGGGCTGCGGCAAGTCGACCACCCTGAAGATGATCAACCGGCTGATCGAGCCGTCCTCGGGCCGGATCAGGATCAACGGCGAGGACGTCACCGACATCGACCCGGTGAAGCTGCGCCGCAAGGTCGGGTACGCGATCCAGTCCTCCGGGCTCTTCCCGCACATGACCGTCGCCGAGAACATCGCGCTCGTGCCGAAGATGCTCGGCTGGCCGAGGACCAGGGTGAGGGACCGGGTCGAGGAGATGCTCGATCTGGTGGGCCTCGATCCGCGCGAGTACCACGGCCGCTATCCGCGCCGGCTGTCGGGCGGACAGCAGCAGCGGGTGGGGGTGGCGAGGGCGCTGGCCGCCGATCCGCCGGTGCTGCTGATGGACGAGCCGTTCGGGGCCGTCGACCCGATCACCCGCGACCACCTCCAGGACGAGCTGATCCGGCTCCAGCACGAGCTGCACAAGACGATCGTCTTCGTGACCCACGACTTCGACGAGGCGATCAAGCTCGGCGACCGGATCGCCGTACTGCGGGAGCGGTCGCACATCGCGCAGTTCGACACCCCGGAGGCGATCCTCACCAACCCGACGGACGACTTCGTGTCGGGGTTCGTCGGGGCGGGCGCGGCCCTGAAGCGGCTCAACCTCACCCGGGTGCGCGAGGTGGAGATCGCCGACTTCCCCACCGTGACCGTGGACGACCCGCTCCAGACGGTCTTCAACCGGCTGCGCAACGGTCTGCACAACGAGCTGCTGATGCTGGACCGGCGGGGCCGCCCCTACAAATGGCTGCGGCGCGGCGACCTGATGCGCGCCAAGGGGTCGCCGGCCAGGGCCGGGCAGCTGGTGCACGACACCGTGACGCGGGACGCCACGCTGCACGACGCGCTGGAGGCCGTGCTCATCGACTCGGGCGGCCGGGTGGCGGTGACCGGGCGGCGCGGCCAGTTCATCGGGGTCGTCGACATGGAGACGCTGATGAACTCCGTGCACGAGATGCTGGAGGCCGACCGGCTGGCCGCCATGGAGCACCGGCACGAGCTGGAGGAGCTGCGCCACCACCGGACCGAGGCGGAGCTGGAGGGCGGCTCGTGAACGGCGCCGCCCGACGCCCGCCCGGTGAGCACGAGGCGGCGGACCGCGCCTTCCGCGACGACCTCGCGGACGAGGACCGGGAACGGGAGCGGGAGCGGGAGCCGGGGCCGCCGCCCGCCGGCCCCGGGCGGCGGTTCACCCCGCGCAAGCTCCTGGTCATGCCGATCGCGCTGGCCGTCCTGCTGCTGCTGACCTACCTGTGGATCTCCCACGCCCAGCTGGACGCGATCGCCCGCAACTCCCTGTCGGGCGGCAATGTGCAGCTGCGGCTGTGGCAGCACGTCCGGCTGACCGCCGTCTCGACCTTCTGGGTGCTGATCATCGCCATTCCGCTGGGCATCGCCCTGACCCGGCGCAGGCTGCGCCGTGGTGCGCCGGTGGCGACGGCGGTCGCGAACGTCGGCCAGGCGACCCCGGCGATCGGCCTGCTGGCGCTGCTGGTGATCTGGCTGGGCATCGGGCCCCGTACGGCCGTCATCGGCATGGTGATCTACGCGGTCCTGCCCGTGCTGTCCAACACGATGTCCGGACTGCGGGCGATCGAACCGCAGTTGGTGGAGGCGGCGCGCGGTATCGGGATGTCGGCGCCGGGGGTGCTCACCAAGGTGGAGCTGCCGCTGGCCGTGCCGCTGATCCTGGCGGGGGTGCGCACGGCGCTGGTCCTCAACGTCGGTACGGCCACGCTGGCGACGTTCGTCGGCGGTGGCGGTCTCGGCGACCTGATCACGTCGGGCATCCAGACCCAGCGGACAGCCGTGCTGATCCTGGGCTCGGTACTGACGGTGGCGCTGGCGTTGCTGGTGGACTGGCTGGCGTCGCTGGTGGAACTGGCGCTGACGCCACGAGGGCTGGAGGCGTCGTGACGCGGTACCGGACGACGGCCGCGGCCGCGGCCCTGGCGCTGCTCGTGGGCGGCGCGGGGCTGTCCGGCTGCGGGCTGAAGAGCGGGTCACCGATGGTCGACGACGTGCTGCCGGGATCGGTGGGCCAGGGACAGCCGCTCAGGGGCGCGTCCCTGACGGTGACGTCGAAGAACTTCAGCGAGAACATCATCCTGGGCCAGATGATCGGCCTCATCTTCAAGGCGGCGGGCGCGGAGGTGCTGGACCGGACGAACCTGCCGGGATCGATCAGCGGACGCGAGGCCATCATCAAGGGCGACGCCGACGCGATCTACGAGTACACGGGCACGGCCTGGATCACGTACCAGGGCCGGCAGGAGCCGATCGCCGACCCGCTGGAGCAGTGGGAGGCGGTGCGCGACGCGGATGTGCGCAACGGGGTCACCTGGCTGCCGCCGTCCACCCTCGACAACACGTACACGCTGGCGATCAACCGGCGCGACAACGCGAGGTACGGGCTCAGAACGCTGTCGGACGTCGCCGAACTCTCGCGGAAGGACCCCTCGGCGGTGACGGTCTGCGTGGAGAACGAGTTCGCCTCCCGGGAGGACGGACTGCCGGGTATGGAGAAGGCGTACGGGATGGACATCCCGGCCGGGAACATCAAGAAGATGGACGCCGGGATCATCTACACGCAGGTCGCGCAGGGCGGCTCCTGTCTGCTCGGCGAGGTGTTCACCACCGACGGCCGCATCCAGGCCATGCACCTGGACACCATGGCCGACGACAAGCAGTTCTTCCCCCACTACAACGCCGCCCCGGCCCTGCACTCCCCGACGTTCGAGAAGTACCCGGTGATCGCGAAGCTGCTCGACCCGCTGAGCGCACGGCTGAACACGAAGGTGGCACAGGAGCTGAACGCGAAGGTGGACGTGGACGGACGGGACCCGCACGGCGTGGCGAAGGAGTGGCTGGTGAAGGAGGGCTTCATCAAGGAGGGCGGCTGAGGGGAGGGCGGTCGCACGGAGAGCGGTCGCAAGGGGAGCGGCCGGGCCGTCCGGAACGGGACTTGCAAAGAAATGCTTGCAACCATTCCTTTGCAACTCTACGCTGGAGGCATGCCCACCCCCGAGAAGCAGCCGCCCGACCGGCCGCCGGCCCACGAACTGGACGTCCGCTCCCTGCGCGGACTGGCCCACCCCCTGCGGATGCGGCTGCTGAACGCCCTGCGCCGGCACGGCCCGGCCACCGCCTCCCAACTGGCCGAGCGCCTCGGCGAGTCGAGCGGCGCCACCAGCTACCACCTGCGCCAGCTCGCCGCGTACGGCTTCGTCGAGGACGACCCCGAGCGCGGCAAGGGACGCGAGCGGTGGTGGAGGTCGGCCCACTACAGCACCCACTTCGGCCCCGCCCTGTACGACGACGACAGCCCCGAGACCCGGGGCGCGCTCGGCGTCCTCCTCCACGAGGTCGCCACCATCCACAGCCAGGAACTGACCACCTGGATCGGCACGATGCGCGACTGGCCGGCCGAGTGGGCCAAGAACGCGGACATGAGCGACTTCACGCTCCGGCTCAACCCCGAGCAGCTGCGCGAGCTGGACGAGAAGCTGCACGCGGTGATCAACAGCTACGCCGACGTCGCACCGGGGGAGGGCGCGGCCCGCGTGCGCGTCCACCTCCGCGCCTTCCCCCAGAAGAACGACTGAAGGGACCACCGCCATGCACCCCGACGTCCATCTGATGCTGCACGCCCTGCGCGCCGCCGACCTGCGGGACGCGGCTCCCCCGCGGCCGGCCCGCCGCCGCCTCCTGCGCGCCCGACTCGGCTGGACACTCGTCGAGATGGGCCTCCGCCTGGCCACCGCTCCCGCGCACGCCCCCCGCGCCGCATGACCGGTCCGGGGGGACGCGGCCCGCTCGCCACCGTGCTGGCGGCCAACGCGATATCGATCAGCGGCAACGCACTGACCCTCATCGGCGTCCCGTGGTTCGCGCTCCAGACCACGGGCAGCCCCGGCAAGGCGGGCCTGGTGGCGTTCTGCGCCACCCTGCCCGTGGTGGTCTCGGCGGTCTTCGGCGGCCCGGTCATCGACCGGATCGGCCGCCGCCGCGTGAGCGTCGTCTCGGACCTCGTCTGTGCCCTCGCCCTCGCCGCGATCCCGCTCCTGCACTACGCGGGCCGGCTCGACTTCTGGGTGCTGTGCGCGCTGATGGGCGTCACCGGCCTGTTCCACGCGCCCGGGGAGACCGCCCGGCACGTCCTCGTACCCGACCTGGCCGAGCGGGCCGGGACCACGCTCACCCGCGCCGCGAGCCTCTTCGACGCGGTGTCGCGGGGCGCCAGGATGACCGGGGCGGCGCTGGCGGGACTGCTCATCGCGTTCGTCGGCGCGGAGACGGTGCTCCTGCTGGACGCCGCCACCTTCGGACTCTCCGCCCTCCTCGTCGCCTGGGGGGTGCGCGGGGTGAAGGCGGCCGAACCGCAGCGGGACACCGCACCGGTCTCCCTGTCCGCCTACCGCGCCCAGCTGCGCGAAGGGTACTCCTTCGTCCTGCGCAGCCGGCTGCTGCTGGCCATCATGGTCATGGTGATGGTCACCAACGGCCTGAGCCAGGGCTGGAGTTCGGTCCTGCTGCCGGTGCACGCCCGGGACAACCTGGGCGGCGCCACCGCCATCGGGCTGATCGTCGCCGTCTTCGGCGGGTGCGCGCTGCTCGGGGCGCTGCTGTACGGGGCGGTGGGCCACCGCTTCCCTCGCCGGTGGGTGTTCGCCGTCGCGTTCCTGGTCGGCGGAGCGCCGCCGTACGTTGTCGCCGCCCTCACGGACACCCTCCTGCCGCTGGTCGTGACGATGGCCGTCGGCGGCCTGGGAGCCGGGGTGCTCAACCCGATCCTCACCACCGTGCTGTACGAGCGCGTCCCGGGCGCACTGCGCAGCCGGGTCTCCGGCGTGACCACCGCCGGGGTGCTGATGACCACCCCGCTCGGCGGCGTGGCCGCCGGCTACCTCGTCGAACGGGCCGGGCTCCCCACGGCGTTGCTCGCGCTCGGCGCGCTGTTCCTGCTGGCGACCCTGGCGCCGGTGGTCTTCCCCTGCTGGCGGGAGATGGACTTCGGCGGACCGGGCGGCGACGGCGGCGCACCGGACGACGCGGCGCGGACCGGCGCGGCAGGAACGGAGCGAGGGCCGGGGCCGACGGGCGACGCGGCCGTGGCCGGGGTCAGCAGCTCGGGACCTTCGTCCCCTGCTCCAGCGCCCGGAGGGACGACACCGCGTCCTTGAGCGTCGTCACCGGGACGAGCCGCAGCCCGTCGGGCAGGGCCGCCCGGGCGTCGGAGCACTCGCCCTTCGGTACGAGGAAGACGCTCGCCCCGTCGCGGCGGGCGGCCTGCGTCTTCAGGGACACCCCGCCCACCTCGCCGACCTTGCCGTCGGCCGAGATCGTTCCCGTACCGGCGATGTTCCGCCCGCCGGTGAGGTCGCCGCCGGCCCCGTCACCCTCGATCTTGTCGACGATCCCGAGCGCGAAGAACAGCCCCGCGCTGGGGCCGCCGATGTCGGGAAGGTCGAGCGTGACGTCGACCTGGTCCTCGCTCTTGCCGAGGTAGTTCAGGGCGGCCAGGGTGGCCGAGTCCTGCGACTCGGCCATCTGGCCGAGGTTGCGCTTCTCGATCTCCGCGTCGGACTTGCCGGGCGGGAAGACGGCGTCGCGCGGAAGCACCGCGCGGTCCGTGCGGAACCAGCTGTCGACGACGTCCCCGAAGTCCACCTCGGCACGCGGCCCGGTCGCCACGATGGTCGTCATCCGCAACTGGCCCTCGGTCCTGCGCACGGGCACGCCCTTGATGGTGATCACCGGCCTGCCGTCGTCCTCGCCCAGCACATCGGCCGTGGACCCGGGCTGCGCGAGGGAGAACGGCAGCGGTGCGAGTCCGGCGACGGCGAGCAGCGCGATGACGGGCAGGGCGCACAGAGCGAGAGCACGGGGACGCGAGAGACTGGAGAGCACGACGCCAATCTATCGGGCCCGCCTCCCCCGCCCGGCCCCCGGCCACTCGGGGCGCCGCACGCGGCACGTCGTGCCCGGGGCTGCGCGACCCCCGCGTGGCCGCCGCCACTCTCACGGGCCTCCCGGCCCGCTTCCCTCATGCACCGGCTGGACGCCGAGAAGCGCACCCGGCCGTCGACGGCGGGGGCGGCCGCCGCGTCCCCACCGGAACTCCGCGGTCATGGTCCGGCGCCTGCCTCACGTCCGGACCCTGCCGGGCCCGTCGCCCCCGGCCACCGGCCCGGACCGTGCCCGATCCGGGCCGGAGACCTCAGCGCAGGGCGTCGGCGACCTCGCGTGCCGCGTCGACCACGCGCGGGCCCACCCGTTCCGGCACCGCGTCGGCCAGCATCACCACGCCCACGCTGCCCTCGACACCGGTCACGCCCACCAGTGGTGCGGCCGCGCCGCTCGCGCCCGCCTCCAGCTCTCCGTGCGTGAGCGTGTAGCCGGGATCGGTCAGGGCGCCCTGGCGTGCGGCGAGGATCGCGCGACCCGCCGCGCCCCGGTCGAGCGGATGCCGGAAACCGGCCCGGTAGGCCACGTGGTAGTCCGTCCACGTCGGCTCGACGACCGCCACGGCGAGTGCCTCCGCCCCGTCGACCAGGGTCAGATGGGCGGTGGCCCCGATGTCCTCGGCGAGCGAGCGCAGCGCGGGCAGCGCGGCCTCGCGCACCAGCGGGTGCACCTGCCGGCCGAGCCTCAGCACGCCGAGCCCCACCCGGGCGCGGCCGCCCAGGTCCCGGCGGACGAGGGCGTGCTGCTCCAGGGTGGCGAGCAGGCGGTAGACGACGGTGCGGTTGACACCGAGTTTGTTGGACAACTCGGTGACGGTCAGACCGTGATCGGTGTCGGCGAGCAGTTTGAGGACGCGCAGTCCCCGGTCGAGCGTCTGGGAGGTCTCCGCGGTCACGACGCCCTCTCCTTCGGAGTGAGTGACGGCGGACACTCTCAACGGCGGACGCGACACCGGTCCCATCGGCGACGCACGGAGAGGCCGCCGGCGAGGCCATGGCACACCGGCTGCGCTCCGCGGCGGCGCTGCCACGGGGCGTTTGCATGTGCCGGGGACAGTAGCGACGGACTCCGCTCAGCGGAAGACCTCGTCCAGAATCCGGGCGCGACAGGGGGGGTTGCCTCCGGTTCCCCGTGCCGGCGGGGGCGTACGCGCGGAGCGTGAGCAGCGCAGCCGCCGTGCGCGCGGGGTGAGGGGGCGCCTGGGGGCGGCGAGCGGCGTCCGATATCCGGGGCGCGGCGTTCGAGGGCAGGACGGGCCGGCCGACGACCGGGAACCTGAGCGGCGCCGCCCACGAGCAGCACGACCAGTGCGACCAGTGCGGCGCCTGCGACAGGGGCGACGGACGCGACCGTCCCCGTCGGCGGGCCGGGCGGGGACGGCCGCGGTCGTCGGACGGGGGGCGGCCACGGTCACAGTCCCGGCACGGCACGGCACGGCACGGCAACGGCGGCGTTTCAGTGGCGGAGGGAGGTCCGGGTGCCAGGAGAGGCGGAGGTGCTCAGCGCATCCGGGTGGCCCACTCCTGGACCTTCTTGATCCGCTCCCGGATCTGTCCGGCCGTCGCCTCCGCGCTCGGCGGACCACCGCACACCCGGCGCAGCTCGGTGTGGATCACGCCGTGCGGCTTGCCGCTCTGGTGGACGTACGCGCCGACCATCGTGTTGAGCTGCTTGCGCAGCTCCAGCAGCTCCTTGTGGGAGACGACCGGCCGCCGCTCGGCGGGCAGCTCCAGCAGGTCGGCCTCCTCGGCCGGCCGCTGCTTGCTGTGGGCGATCTGCCGCGCCTGCCGCTTGCGCAGCAGCAGCTGCACCTGGTCGGGCTCCAGCAGTCCGGGGATGCCGAGGTAGTCCTGCTCCTCCTCGCTGCCCGGGTGGGCCTGCATGCCGAACTCGGCACCGTCGTAGAGCACCCGGTCGAACACCGCGTCGGATTCGAGGGCTTCGAAGGGCAGCATGTCCTGCTCCCCGGTGTCCTCGTCCTCCTGCCTGTTCGCCTCGTCCATCTCCTTCTCGGACTCGGCGTACGGGTCCTCGTCCCCGTCCTTCTTCGGCTTGTCGAGGACGTGGTCGCGCTCGACCTCCATCTCGTTGGCGAAGGAGAGCAGGTTCGGGATGGTGGGGAGGAAGACGGACGCCGTCTCGCCACGCCTGCGGGACCGTACGAAACGGCCCACCGCCTGCGCGAAGAACAGCGGGGTCGAGATCGTCGTGGCGTACACGCCGACGGCCAGGCGCGGCACGTCGACGCCCTCGGACACCATGCGGACCGCGACCATCCAGCGGTCGTCGTTGTCGCTGAACTCGTCGATCCGCTTGGACGCCGCTGCCTCGTCGGAGAGGACGACGGTCGCCTTGGTGCCGGTGATCTCGCGGATCAGCTTGGCGTACGCCCGGGCCGAGTCCTGGTCGGAGGCGATGACCAGGCCGCCGGCGTCCGGAATGCCCTTCCTCACCTCGGTGAGCCGCTGGTCGGCGGCGCGCAGCACGTTGGGCATCCAGTCGCCGCGCGGGTCGAGCGCGGTGCGCCATGCCTGCGAGACGGCGTCCTTGGTCATCGGCTCGCCGAGCTTCGCCGCGACCTCGTCCCCGGCCTTGGTGCGCCAGCGCATGTTGCCGCTGTAGCTGAGGAAGATCACGGGGCGCACGACGCCGTCGCCGAGCGCGTTGCCGTAGCCGTAGGTGTAGTCGGCCGACGACCGGCGGATGCCGTCGTTGCCCTCCTCGTACGTGACGAAGGGGATGGGGTTGGTGTCCGACCGGAACGGCGTACCGGTGAGCGCGAGCCGGCGCGTGGCGGGCTCGAACGCTTCGAGGCACGCCTCGCCCCAGGACTTCGAGTCACCGGCGTGGTGGATCTCGTCGAGGATGACGAGCGTCTTGCGCTGCTCGCAGCGGTTGCGGTGGAGCATGGGGCGCACGCCGACACCGGCGTACGTGATCGCGACCCCGTGGTACTCCTTGCTGAGCGGACCGGCGCTGTAGTCCGGGTCCAGCTTGATGCCTATCCGCGCGGCGGCGGCGGCCCACTGCTTCTTCAGGTGCTCGGTCGGCGCGACGACCGTCACCTGCTGCACCACGTGGTGGTGGAGCAGCCAGGAGGCGAGCGTCAGCGCGAAGGTGGTCTTTCCGGCGCCGGGCGTCGCGACCGCGAGGAAGTCGCGGGGCTGGTCCTGGATGTACTTCTCCATGGCACCCTGCTGCCAGGCGCGCAGCTTGTTGGCGGTACCCCAGGGGGCCCGGCCGGGAAAGGCGGGCGAGAGGTGATGGGAGGCGGTAGTAGTCACGGTCTCCGATTCGGGCCCTCGGTTACGTACGACAACCGGGCCACCCTACCGGTGCCGCCGGCCGCTCCCGGCCCCGACGAGGCCGGGGCGGGGGTGGTTGAGACCCGGCTCACAACGCCCCCGGGGCAGCCGAGTTGCGGGCGTGCGGGCGTCCCGCCCGTGCTGACCAGCAGGTATGCCGGAGCGGTGGCGGAGCGGTCACGGACGGGTACGCAGCCGGGTGGCGACCCAGGCGCCGACGAGGGCCACGGCGGCCATCGGCAGGAAGACCGCCGCGAAGGCCCCGGGGTGCGAGCCGGCGGCGGAGGCGGTGTGGGCCGCGCCCGCCGCGCCGCCGCCGAGGGCCGCGAAGGCGGCGCCGCCCGCGGCGAGGAGCAGGACGTTGGAGAGGGCGTCCGAGATCTGGAGCGCGGCGGAGTTGGCGCCCGCCTCCTTCGGGGCCGACAGCTTCAGCAGCAGCACGCTCGTCGAGGCGATCACCATGCCCATGCCCAGACAGCCGAAGCCCCAGGCCACCCCGACGACCCACACGGGGACGGAGGGGATCAGTACGGTCGGCACGGCCGCGATGGCCGCGGCGACCAGCACCATGCCCAGGACCATCAGCCGCTCACGATGGGGCTCCACCCGCGGCCGGGACTGGATGTACGAGCCGAGGGCCCAGGTGGCGCCGCCCAGCGCGAGCGAGAAGCCGGCCAGGGTGGGGCTCAGCCCCCGCTCGGTGACCAGCATCAGCGGCACGAAGGACTCGGCCGAGACGAACGCGCCGGCCGACACACCGCGCAGCAGCACCACCGACGGCAGACCGCGCGCCGCCCGGTAGGTGCCGCGCGGCAGCAGCCCGAGCGCCGCGGGGACGAGCAGCGCCGCGCCCGCGGCTGCGGGGACCAGCGACAGCCAGCGCAGATCCTGGCCCGCGTACTGGAGCAGTCCCGCGCCCAGCGAGATGGCCAGCGCGAGGCGGATCCGGCGCCGGTCGAAGGGGGCGGGGGGCGCCTGCGGGTCGGTGGGCCCGGAGGCCGTCCGGCGGATCGCCGGGAGGGCGAGCGCCAGCGGCAGGACGACGAGGACGGGGATGCCGACGAACACCCACCGCCAGCCGAGGTGTTCGGTGATCGTCCCGGAGGCGAGCGGCCCGACGATCGAGGGAACGACCCAGCTCGCGGCGAACGCCGCCATGATGGCGGGCCGCAGGTGTTCGGCGTAGGCGCGGCTGACGACCACGTACAGCGCGACGATCACCAGCCCGCCGCCGAGCCCCTGCACGGCCCGGCCCAGGATGAACAGCCACATGGTGCCCGCGGTGCCGGACAGCAGCAGCCCGGCGGCGAAGGCGGAGATGCCGGTGGTGAGCGGGGCGAGCGGCCCGGCGCGGTCGGACCACTGGCCGGAGAGGACCATGGCGAAGAGGCTGGTGGTGAAGTACGCGGAGAAGGCGAACGCGTACAGCGGGATCCCGTCCAGCTCCCGCGCGGCCACCGGCATGGCGGTGCCGACGGCGGTCGCCTCGAAGGCGATCAGCAGGACGACGGAGACGATGCCGACGCTCAGCGCGCGGTGCGCACGGTCCAGCACGCCGTCCCGGCCGGCCAGGGGCGGATCGAGGTCGGCCGGGACGGCGCGGTCGGTGACGCGGTCGGTGATGTGGTCGACGCGATCGATGACGCGGTCGGCGCGGTCGGTGACGCGATCGAGGTCGCGGTCGGTGACGCGGTCGGCGCGGTCGGCGTCCGCGTCGGCGGCTATCCCGGCGGGGTCGCTCGGCTCCAGGCTGCTCATGGAGCCCAGAGTAAGGTCCGTGGCGGCACTTGGCCCCTGTCGCGAGGAGGGCGGGAGCTCCTTCCATGGTCGTACGACCATGAACGGCGTATGGCGGTCCTGTTGCGACCCTCCCGCCACTCTTGAGCCACCCTCACCGCCCGCCTACGGTCGTACCGAAAGCAGCACACGGCCGTGTGCCCGAGTGGTTGAGGGACTCGCCTGCAAAGCGAGTTACGCCGGTTCGATTCCGGTCACGGCCTCCACGTGCCGCCGGCGCGTCCCACGCCGCGCGGCACAGGCGCCGCGGGCACCCGTAGCCAGGGCCTCTCGTCCGGGTCCTGCCCGGCTCGCGTGCCCCGGCACCGCGCCTCGCCGCGTCGTCGTCGGCCCCCCTCCGCTCCGCGTCGACTCCGCCTCCCCCCTACGGGTTCGTGCTTCCCGATGACCTCTGAGTAGGCTCCTGGCGTTCTGATGATCGCCAAGGGGGATTCGCACATGGAACGGCCGCACACGGACGCCTCCACGGGTGGCCCCTCCCTCCGCGCGGTCGGCCCGTACCACCTGATCACCCGCCTCGACCCGCCCCGCTCCCCCCACGTCCCCGTCCGGCGCTTCGTCGCGCGCGGCGCGGACGGGGAGCGCACCGTACTGGTCAGCACCCCGCTGCCGGGCGCCGATCCGGCCCGCTTCGCCGTCGAGGCGGAGGCGGCCCGCCGTCTGACGGGCCCCTGGGTCGCCCCCGTGGCCGAGGTCGCGGCCACGCCCGGCGCGCCCTGGTACGCCAGTCCTTACCTGCCCGTCCTGCCCCTGCCCGTCGCACTGGCCGTGCACGGCGGGCCGCTGCCGGAGGCGACGGTCCGGGCCCTCGGCGCGGCCCTCGCCGAGACTCTGGCCGCGGCGCACCTCCAGGGCCTGACCCACGCGGGCGTGGCCCCCGCCACCGTGCTCCTGGCCGGCGACGGCCCCCGGCTCACCGGTTTCGGCGCGGTACGGGCGGCGGGTCCCGACGGCGGCCGGCGATCCGGGCTGCCGGGCCTGGACCCGGGCGCCCTGGCACCGGAACAGGCGACGGGCGGGCGGCCGCGACCGCCCGGCGACGTGTACGCGCTCGGCGCGGTCCTCGCATACGCCTCGACCGGCCACACCGTGCCCGAACGCTCCGAACTCCCCGCCGCCCTGCGGGCGTTGATCACTTCCTGTCTGACCAGGGACCCGGCGGCCCGCCCCACGGCGGCGTCCGTCCTCGCGGGCCTGGCGCCGCCGAGCCCGCACGCCACGGTGCTGTCGGCCGCGGGCGCCCTGCTCACGCCCGGCTGGCTGCCCGGCCGGATCGTCGCCGCGCTCGCCCGCCAGTCGGCCGAGGTTCTCGCCGCCGAACTCCGCCTGCCCGCCCACTCCCCCGGGAACTGACGCCATGCTGTCCCCCCTCACCCATGACGACCCGGCACTGCTGGGCGGGTACCGCCTGGTCGCCCGCCTGGGCAGCGGCGGCATGGGCACGGTCTACCTGGCCCGCTCCGGCGGCGGCCGCACGGTCGCCCTCAAGACGATGCACGCGTCCATAGCCGCCGACCCGGTGGCCAGGACCCGTTTCCGGCTGGAGACGGACGCGGCCCGCATCATCGGCGACCGCCACGGCGCCGCCGTCTTCGACGCCGACCCCCTCGCCGACACCCCCTGGCTCGCCACGGAGTACGTGCTGGGCCCTCCGCTCGACGAGGCGGTGCACCTCTGCGGGCCGCTGCCGGAACCGTCCGTACGTGCCCTGGGCGCGGCCCTCGCCGGGGCACTCGCCCAGCTGCACTCGTCGGACGTGGTCCACCGCGACCTGAAGCCGTCGAACGTCATGGTGACGGCGTACGGCCCCAAGGTGATCGACTTCGGCATCGCCCACGCGGCCGGCGACGACCGGCTGACCCGCACGGGAGCGGCGGCCGGCACCCCCGCCTTCATGTCGCCTGAGCAGGCGACGGGCCAGGAGCACACCCCGGCAGGCGACGTCTTCGCGCTGGCGGGCGTCCTGACCTTCGCGGCCACGGGCCGCGGCCCCTTCGGCACGGGCGGCCCGGCCGACCTCCTCTACCGGGTCCGCTACGCCGAGCCGGACCTGACGGCCCTCCCCCCGTCCCTGGCCCCGCTGATCTCCCGCTGCCTCTCCAAGGACCCGGCCCAGCGCCCCACGACGACCGGACTGGCCGCCGCGCTCCACGACGGGCACGGCGATTTCGCCGACCACCTCCCGCCCCTGCTGCTCGCGGACATCGCCCGCCGCGCGACGGAGGTCTGGCTCCCCGCCCCGTACCGCCTCCCGGCCCCGCCCGGCGAGAGCACCGGCCCCGCCCCCCGTGGCGCGTCCGTGTCCCGTCGCCGGCTCCTGACGGCCGGCGGCGGGTCGGTCCTGGGCGTGACCGCTGCCGGCGCCGGCGCGTGGGCGTGGCTGGGCCGGGGCGGCGGACCGGACGACGGGCGGGGCGGCACGTCCGCGAAGACCCCCGCGCCCACCGGAAAGCCGGTGGCGGAACACGACTGGGTCTGGCAGAAGCAGATCGGCGGCGAGACGGAGGAGGACATCTTCTACCCGTCGCTCCCCCATGTGATCGGCGACCACGTCGGCCTGGTCAGCGGTACCAGCGTGACCTACCTGGACGCCCGCGACGGCACGGAGGGGAAGGGCTTCGACCAGGGCGGCGCCACCCACCAGGTGGTCTCCGACGGCTCGCGGCTGTACGCGCTGGAGAACACCACCGGCAAGGGCCAGCCGCTCGTCATCTCCGACGTCGACCCGGTCAAGGGCACCTCGACCACCCGCGCCACGTTCCCCGAGTACCAGGGCTCCCACTACGAGAACCAGCTGTTGTGCGTCGCCGGCGGTGTGGCGTACGTGGCCGCCGGTACCGGGCGGGTGGGCTGGACCGGCTTCAGCCGCCGCAACCCCTGGTACCTGGTGGCGGTGGACCTGGACTCCGGCGGGAAGCGCTGGACCCAGCCGCTGCCCCTGCGGCCCAAGGACTCGGAACGCATGTACGCCCTGGCGGCCGGTGTGACGGGCGGCCTGCTGGTCCTGCTGATGGAGGACGGCGACGGCAAGGTCTCGGTCGTCGCGCGCGACACCCGTACCGGAGCGCGCCGCTGGGAGCAGCCGGTCGCCGTCGGGAAGCCCGACGCGCTGCGCACCCTGCTGGCCGCCGACGGCGAGCACGTCTACCTCCACGGGCCCGACGAGCTGATCGCCCGGCGGCTCAAGGACGGCACGGCGGCCTGGCGGTTCGGGCCCGGCCGCGGCGCCACCGGGGGCTACGGTCCGGCGGTGGTGAAGGACGGCTCCGTGTACGCGGCCGAGGGCGCCGCCCTCGTCGCCCTCGACGCGGCGACGGGCAAGCTGATCTGGCAGGAGCGCCCCGTCGCCGGCGCGCGGCCCAGCATGACGGTGGCCCCCGTCGTCGGCACGAAGCACCTGTACGCACCGGGAGCCTCGGGCCTGCGGGTCGTCGGCCTGGCCGACGGAACGACGGTACGCACCCTGAAGACCGTCGGCGCCCGCTTCGCCGTTCACCGCAAGGCGGGCAAGGTGCTCGCGCTGGGCGGCCACTTCCTCAGTGCCTTCCCCCTCCAGTGACCCGCCGTCCCCGTCCCGCCGCCCCCTCCTCCGCTCCTCCCCCCTCCCTCCTCCGCTTCTCCCTCCCCTTTCTCCCTCCCTCCTCCGCTTCTCCCCTCCATCCCCCTCCCTCCCCCTCCCCGTCCGGCCCAGCAGAAAGCCCCCGCATCCCATGAATCCGCTCGGCACCGGCGACCCGCTCCGCCTCGGCCCGTACCGCCTGCTCGGTGTGCTCGGCGAGGGCGGTATGGGCAAGGTCTACTTCGGCCGGGACGGCGCCGGCCGGCCGGCCGCCCTGAAGGTGCTGCGCCCCGAACTCGCCCACGACCAGCACCTCGCCCAGCGTTTCGTACGCGAGGCGCAGATGGCGCGGGCGGTCACCGGGAAGGGCGTGGCCCGGGTGCTGGGAGCGCGGACCGAGGGAGGACGCCCGTGGATCGCGACCGAGTTCCTGGTCGGGCCCACACTGGAGGAGGCGATCCAGGCGCACGGGCCGATGGACGAGCCGACGGTGCGGGCGCTCGCCTCGGCCCTGGCCCGTACCCTCCAGGACATCCACGCGGCCGGACTGATCCACCGTGACCTCAAGCCGGCCAACATCGTGCTGACGGCGAGCGGCCCGCGGGTCATCGACTTCGGCATCGCCCGCCCCGAGCACGGTCTGACGCTCACGACCACCGGCCAGATACCCGTCACCCCCGGGTACGGCGCGCCCGAGCAGGTCCTCGGGCAGCGCGTCGGCCCGGCGGCCGACGTGTTCTCCCTGGGCGCCGTCCTCGTCCACGCGGCCACCGGCCGCAGGGCGTTCGACGCGAGCCATGTCGCGGCGGTGCAGTACGAGGTCGTCCACGGGGCGCCCGACCTGTCCCTGGTGCCGCCCGCGCTCCAGCCGCTGATCGGCCCGTGCCTGGCCAAGGACGCGGCGATGCGGCCCACGCCCGCGCACATCGGTGCGGCGTTCGGCCCGCTGAAGGGCTCCGGGAAGATCTGGCGCCAGGGACCACTGGCCGTCGACATCGAACAGCGCGGGACAGGCATCGACCGGGTGACGGCGGTGGGCGGCTCCTTCGGTGCCGTGCCGCGACGTCGTCTGCTGACCGCGCTGGCCGCGGGCGGCACGGTCCTCGCCGCCGCGGGCGGCACGGGCGCCTGGTGGCTGCTGCGGGAGGAGGGGCCGGGAGGCGGCGGCGCCGGGAAGGCGCCGGGCCCCTTCGACATCCCCCCGGCCGTGAAGACCCCCGCGGCCCCGCTCCTGAACATCGACGACGGCAGCGTCGTCATCGAGCCGGGTGAGGACCTCCCGCCGCTGTGGGGCCCGCTGAACGTGCTGGCGGAGGACTCCCCGCCGCCCAAGCCCGTACGGGACGTGATCGTCTTCGGCGCCCCGGGCGGCGGCATCGCCGCCCACGGTGTCGTCGACGGCAGGAAACGCTGGGCGGCCCCCGACGTCGACGTGTCCGGCCGGTACATCTCCGTGTCCGACCGGCTGATCGCGGCGGTCGGCGACAAGGGTGATCTGCTGACGTTCGTCGCCTCCACCGGCGAACGCAAGTGGACCGCGCCCGTCGAGGCCCGCTCCGTGCTGGCCGCGGACGACACGGCGGTGTACGTCGTCACCCGCGACGGCCGGCTGCGTGCCGTCCGCCGCTCCGACGCCACCGTCCTGTGGACGGCCCCCGGCCCGGTGGACCTGAGGACCGAGGTCCCGCCGCGCGGCACCGCCGTCCAGGGCCGTCTGGTCATCTGCACGGCGAAGGGCCAGATGCTGGGCGTCGACACCCGGGACGGCAGCAAGGTGTGGCAGGTCGCCTCGGGAGCCACGCACACGGCCACGCCGGAGGTCGACAAGGGCGTCTGCTACTTCGGCGGTACGAACCTCCACGCGCGGCGCGTCTCCGACGGCGGCGAGGTGTGGACGACCAAGCCGCACAAGGACTACGAGGGCAACCCGGAGAGCTGGTCCGCGCCGCTCGTGGCCGGCGACCTGATCTACGTCATGCGCGGCAGGTCGGCCCAGCAGGTCAGGGTGAAGGACGGCACGACCACGTGGGACCGGTCGCACCTGGGGACGGCGGACACCCCTGTCCTGCTCCAGGGCAGCTGCGCCTGGATGGTGGACAGCGGTCCGCAGGTGCAGGCCCTCGAACTGCGGTACGGCATGCCCGTGAGCTCGTACACGCCCCGCGGTGAGGTCACGGGCTTCACCGCCGACGGCAACCGCGTCTTCGTCGCCACCGAGGGCTGGCTGACGGCGCTGCCGGTGTTCTGAAGCACGCGGGCGCCCGCCGGCACCCCCTCGGGGGCGTCGGCGGGCGCCCGGTCAGGGCGGTACGGCGCGGACGTCAGCCCGCGCCGGGCTCCTGCTGCGGCACCCCGGTGCCCAGCTCGGTCTCCGGACCGCACCCCAGCTCGCCCGAGACCTTGCGGGCGGCGGCGTTGAGCACCGTGATCTGGCGGGCCCTGACGTCCGCCTCCGCGGCCTCGTTCCTGTCGTCCCGTTCGAGCTCCGCGGCGATGACGATCTCGTGGGCCGGTGCCTTCATACGGCAGGTGAAGTAGATCGAGGCGAAGAGGTCGGACGACGTGGCGCTCTCCCCCACGGTGTAGCGGGTGACGTCCGTGTCGGCGGACTCCGGAACGGCCAGGGCCTCGCGGAACGTGATGTTGAAGACACCCTTGCCGTCCGTGGAACGCGGCCAGCAGAAGGAAACCCCCTTCATGCGTGTCTTCCCGCTCTGCGGCTCCAGGGCGGCCGCCCGAAGCTCCTTGACCACCCGCTCCGGCTCGGAGAGGTTGTCCACGAGCCCCCCTTCACCGGCGATCGCCTCGAAGGCGGCCGCGGCGGGCTGGTCCTTGGCGAAGGCGCCGCAGATCTCATCGGCCGGCCGGCCTTCCGCCGCGACGTCGTCACCGCCCCCCGAGGAACAGCCGGCCGCCAGGAGGACGGCGGCCAGCGGGGCCATGAACTTTCTCAGCATGGTCGGCATGTCACTTCTTCGGCTTGTACGGATCGGGCAACGAGTCGTCCTTGGCATGCAGGCGGCTGTCCTTCACGTACTTGGTCAGCTCTTCGTTGATGTAGTTGCTGTCCGTCCTGCTCCATCCGGGAGCCTCGGCGTACGCCTGTGCCGGCATCAGGGCGTTCTGCTTTCCTGTGTTGAGCGCCTCGTCCTTCAGGTCGTCCGACTTCTTCTTGAGGAGCTCGTCCTCCTGGTACTTCTCAGCGATGTCGTCGGCTTCCATGCCGATGAACGTGGTCACCGCGCCACCCACGGTCTCCGCGGCCAGCGGGACGAGCACACCGCCCGCACCACCGGTCAGCGCCACGACACCACCGGCCGCGACGGCGCCCACGCCGAACTTGACCCACTCGGTGGTCCTGCCGACCGCCTTCTTGTGCTCTTCGGAGTCCTTCTCGTACTGCGCGTCGATCTGCGCCATACGCGAGTTGTCCAGGATGCCGTGCGTCTCGGCCCCGATCCTCAGGGCGGTCTTGGCGTCCGTCAGATCCAGGTCACGGGCCGGCCCGGAGCCGGGCTTGGGGCCCACCTCGTCCATGACGCTGGTCGTGTAGATCGTCTGAGCCGCCGACAGCTGGGCGTGACCGGTCTCGCTCTGCGCGACGGTGCCCATGAAGTTGATCGCGTCGCCCCGGTTGAACAGAAGCTCCGTATCGAACTTGTCGCCGAAGCGCGACTTTCCGTCGGCGTTGTTGGCTCCGAAGGGCGAGTCGGTCACTTCCTGCATCGACGAGCCGTTCTCCTGCTCCATGGAGCGGTTCAGCTCGTCGATGTACGCGGCACCCATCTTGCCCAGGCTGTCGTCGATGCCGGGCTGCTCGTGCATGTACTTCGTCTCGCTGCCGTAGCGCTCGACGACCTTCTGCATGACCTCGGCGTTCTCGACCGTACGGACGTCCTTGAGGCCCTCGGCGGGGGCGTCGAACGGGTGCCCCGTCACCGCGGACTCCAGCGCGTGGCCCAGGGCGTTGTACCCGGGCTCCTTGCTCATCTTGCCCTTGTCGGTGAGCTCCTCCGGCCAGTCGCGGTCCTTGGAGAAGTAGTCGAAGGTGTCGAGCTTCTTGTTCTTGCCGTCGTCCCCGGGGACTTCGATGCTGTTGTTGAAGAAGTCCGTCGACGCCTTGGGGTTGTGGCCCAGGCCCTCCATGAAGCCGACCATGGGGTCGTTCCCGAGACCGCCGCCCTGCCAGTTGAGGTGGTTCTGCATGCCACCCATCTGCATCCAGGCACGGTCGGGGGGCAGGGCGCCGTTGTGCGTCATCTTCTGCTCGGTGACGACGAGGGCCTTGCCGTAGTTGGTCATGAACTTGTCGTCGTAGTCTCCGACGCGCATCAGGTTGCTCATGACCTGGAAGCCGTACGGCGACGTGCCACGCGTCTGGATCGGCTCGCTGCCGGCCTTGATGACGTCGGCCTTCCACTGCTCCATCTCGGGGCTGGTGGAGTGGGTGGCGGAGGCGAGGGTGAGGCTCCAGTTCTTCTGGAGCTCCGACAGCTTGTCCCGGTGGTCGACACCGAGGCGGGAGCCGTCGCTGGGGTCGCCCATGTCGGCCCAGTACTCCATCGAGCCCTTGGGGCCGACCTCCAGGGCGAACCGCTCGGCGAAGTACCGGTCGTCGGCGTTGTCCTTGAACAGCTTGTTGAGCTTGTCGATCTCCGCCGGGGACGCGTCGTCGCCCTTCTTGTACAGGTCGTAGGCGGTCTTGGCGTCCTCGGCGTCCTGGGCCTTCGAGGCTTCCTTCAGGCCGTCGTAGCTGGTGCCGGAGAAGTCCCTCTGGTTCTTGCCGACCAGCGTGCGCAGGGCCCGCGCGGCGACGTCGTCCGCTTCGTTCGCCTTGTCGATGGCCGCCTTGATGGAGGCCCTCATGGCGTCGAAGTCGGCCTTCTCCGGCTTGGGGCCGTCGTAGTCCTTGCTCCGGCGGTCCGGGTGGATCAGATAGCTGACGACACCGTCCGAGTCGATCCGTATGCCCTTGCCGGGAGCGGACTCGACCAGCTTCTCCAGGTCGCTCTTGGCGCCCTGGAACTCGGTGTGGGCGTCCCGCAGGACGTTGCGTATGCTCGTCGCTTCCTTGAGGGCGTCGCCGAACTCCTTGGCGGTCTTCTTGACGAACGCCTGGGTGACACCGGCGTTCTCACCCGCCCAGTCGGCCTTCTCCGCCTTGCTCCGCAGCCCGTTGTCCGCCTTCTCCTGTGCCTTCTCCAGCTTGGTGACCGTCTCCGACCAGTCGGTGACTGCTTCCTTGAGGCTGCCGAGCCGGGCGTGAAGAACCTGATCAAACTTCAGCATCTGCCCAGCCTCACTTGAAGTTCTTGTCGATGTCGGCCATGGAGAAGTTGCTGATCAGCACTTCTTCGAGGTTCGAGTCGCTGCGGATCGTCGCCTCGAGGTGGTTGTGGATGTGCGCACAGGCGCTCAGCAGCGTCTCGCACTGGCCGCGCCAGGTGTCCCAGGCCGTCCAGAGCGCGGACCCCGTCTGGAAGCCGTCGGCGGTGAGGCTGTCCGACGCCGAGCCGGTCTGCGCCCCCGCGTGGAACGCGTCGCGCTCGAACCAGTGGAAGAGCTCCTGGGCCTCGTTGCCGATGGCCCTCAACTCCGGCGACTTCACCTTGTAGTCGGAGGCGGAGCCCCCGGCAGGGCCACCCGGGGCCTGGTTCAGCCGCATACTGACATTCGCGGTGGCGGTGGTGCGGGCAGACGCCCACTCTTCGTCGAACGACATGGTTTCCCCCGTTGTCGACTCACGGACCGTACAGTTCCGGCCCCCACGATAGGTCGGTCCGCTGCACCAGCCCAACGGGGGCGGGCGATTCGGGCGTTCTGCCCGACAATTCCGCTGTTTCCTCCGCGACCGGGGAAGGGAATACATCACACAGAGAAATGGTCCGCCCCATAATTGTGAGGATTCCGGGGACGTCGCTGCACAGCTGCTTCACGGCGCCCGACTCCCCGACGACCTCTCACCTTTTGGCGTGGACGGCATCCCAATGCGTCGCGTAAGGCGTCAGCACGGGCTTGCTCGACAGGGGGTCGCCCGGGCAACCGAGTTTTTGCACGACGGTGCGGGCAAGAGTATGGAGCACGAGAACCTGATCGTCCCGTCGACTCTCCTCCCTGCCGGCAGGCATGGTATTGGACAGAGCGATATCGAGCGCATCAACATCCGTACCAGCGGACGCCACTCCGATGTCGCACGGGACCGTCATGACCGCAAGATCCGATACCGCCCTCACATAAGCACCGTCGAAGCTGTAATAGACGGAACCGTCCTTCGACCGCCTGGCTTGATCAGGAGGGATAGACCTTTGCCAGGAGAAATTGACGTCCAAATTCCTGCTGTCGGTCAACCTTTGAGGGTAGATACTGCACAGCAGTCGCTCCCGCGTGCCGCCATCAGCCTCCGGAAGGTCCGCTCGCAGCTCCCGCCCCATCTCACTTGGCGTTCGATGCTGATTGGACTTGAAATCCCTGCCTCCCGCAAGTCTTTCCAGAGCCGATACGGTTTGCACGTCCGTTATCCCGCACAAGGGCTTGGCGCTCGATGTACTCTCCCCTGAATCACGGGAATCGCCACTGCAAGAGACCGTCATGAGAAGCACCCCCACGGCCACACCCCTCAGAAAAGGCCGAACCACTTGTCCTCTTCCTTCACTTCATAGGGTCCAGGAGCAATCCTTCCAGCCTGCAGAGCCCCGTGATCATATCCACCGTTGCGGGCGCGCTTTGCGGATTCCCGAAGATCAGCCTCGTCCAAACGGCTCATGGACTCCCTGTAGTGCTTCACATAGATGTCGATCGGAGCGTTGGCCACTTTCTGTCCACGCGTGAAGTAATGATCGAGGGCTTCGTCCTTCTCGGCGTCCGGGTCGATCTTCTTTTCCTTCTCATCATTGTGCTCGCCGAACTCCTCGCTGATCAGCGTATTGACAGCCTCGCCCGCCGTCTCCGCGGCCCAAGGAATGAGAGCGACGGCTGCCACACCCGCACCCAAGGGCGGGTTGATGAACGCGAGTCCCGCACCGGTCGCGGCGGATACTCCGAACTCGGTCCATGCCGCGCTCTTCTCGAGGTCCTTGTTCCGCTGTTCCGTCGAAGCGTCGATGTCGGAGACGATCTGGTTGGCACGCGCCTGATCGAGGATCCCTTGCGATTCCGCACCGACATAGCCCACCGACATGGCATCGGCGAAGTGCAGCTTTCCGAATGCGTCCCGAGCCGGCGGATGGTCCAGCATGACCATCATCGTGTAGGCCTGCTGGGCCATGGACATCAGCCCGTACGACTTCTCGTCCCGGGCGAGCACGGCGAGGAAGTCCGAAGCATCGTTGTACGAAACCTCCAAAGCACCGGGATACGGCTTTCCAGCCGGACCGCGGCCGCACCTGCTCAGCGCTGGCCGGGCCCCTGGGGGCGGTGCTGGTCCACGGGCCACTGAGGCTGCCCGTGCGGCGGATACGGGGGCTGGTTCGTGTTCGGCGCCCCGGCCGTCACAGCCGCGCTGCGGCGGCGCGAGCGGTATACGGGGACAGCGACGGCTGCACCGATGACCGCCGCCGCGGCCACGCCCAGGCCGATCCAGAGACCGGTGTCGCCGCCGCCCGACGCCGCCGGGGCTGTGGCAGCCGGCTTACCGTCGTCCTTGGCACCAGCGTCCTCGTCGGCCTTGGAGGCAACCGGTGACGGAGACTTGGCCTCGGCGGCCGCGAGGTCGGGCAAGGGGTACTCGTCGGCAGGGCCCGGTTCCACGGTCTGCGAGAGTGGAATACGGGGGCGGACCATTCCGTACCCGATGTAGTCGTTCCGCTTGGCCCCACTGGTCGGGCCACCCGCTGTATTGATCATGACCCGCAGAACCTGGTTGTTGGTCCACTTCGGGTACTTCGACCAGATCAGCGCGGCGGAGGCCGAGGCGAAGGCCGACGCGTCACTGGTGCCGCTGTTCTTGCACAGGCCGCTGTCTTCCGTGCAGGCGGTGACAATGTCCATACCCGGCGCAGCCAGGTCGACATGGGCACCGGTCTGAGATGCCTTGGTCGCCTTGAAGTTCTTGTCGACCGCAGCCACCCCCACGACGCCGGGCGTGCCGGCCGGATACGCGACCTGAGTAGCGTCGTTGCCGTTGTTCCCGACCGCCGCAAAGAGTAGCTTCCCCTTGCTCAGCGCATACTTTACGGCTTCACGGGTTTCGGAGCCGTCATAAGGGCCGCCGTTCGACATATTGATGACTTTGGCGTCCGAGTCAGCCGCATAACGGATCGCGGTGCCGTAGTCTCGATCGCTTTGTTTGCCTGCCTTCGTATCGAACCGAATGGGCAGGATCTTGACTCCCGGAGCCAGCCCGTACGCGCCGTCACCGCTCGGATGTTTGCCTGTGCCCGCGATCACAGCAGCGATCCCCGTGCCGTGGCCTTCCACATCGACGCGAGCGCCACCAGGTGCCGCTGAAAGACTCATCCCGGGAAGGACTTGGCCTTCAAGCTCCGGAATGACCTCCACGCCTGAGTCGATGACCGCGACAGTGACACCCTTACCGGTACTTACCTTCCACATCTCGTCGGCTTTCATGGCGTCGAGATGCCATTGCAGGGAGCGGATCGTCTCGGCGTGGGCCGGTGTCGCCGCGATGCCTGCCAGCAGCAACCCGACCAGGCCGGATGTGAGCTTGGTCCGGCGGCTGATTCGAGCGCTGCTGGTCTGCATCTGCTTCTCTCTTCAGGTTGTTCCGTGCGGGGTCAGTCGATCACCGGCGGCACGATACGACGACCGCCCTGCTGCCAGGTCTCTTCGTCCTCCGTCAGGTAGTCCGGGCGCTGGCCGCCCTGCTCCTCCTGGCGGCGTGCCGAGCCCTGACCGGTGTGCGGCATCCCACCGCGTCCGGCGACGGCCCCGGAACGGGATCCGCCCTCGGATGCGCCTCGGACCAATCCCGTGCCACCCGGTGTGAACGGACGGCCCACGGCGGAGCCGGGCTGCTGTCCACGGCCGCCGACCATGCCGCCGCCCTCGTAAGCGAGGCGCCTGCCTGCGGAGGTTCCGTTCTGCCCGCCCATGGGGTTGTGCATTCCACCGCCGCCCGTCATGGGGCGACCGTGCGGCCCCTCGTTGCCGATCGCCGTGGAGCGCGGGAGACCGGTGGGACGGCCGCTCTGCGGTACGGGGCGCCCACCGGAGATGCCGTCACGAGGCGTCGACCGGGGCTGGTTGTTGTTGAGCCCGCCCTGGCCCGGCACCGTCGGCTGGCGCACGGACCCGGTCGGGGTACGCCCGTCCATGACCGTCGGCCCCGTCAGGCCTCGCCCACCGATGACGGGAGGCATCATCGTGGGCGGGGTCCCGAGGTCCGGACGGACGGTCGGCGCCGGTCCGTTCGGCGGTGTCACGGTGGGCGGCTGGGTGGTCGGCGGCAGCGTGGTGACGCTGTCGATCTCCATGTCCACGGGACGCCCCGAGGCCGGAGGGGTCACGGAGCCCGCAGGAACCGAACCCGTGCCTGCGCCGCCGCCCGAGGGTGCGACGTAGCCCGACCCGCCGGAACCGCTCTGGCCGGAGCCGGAGTAATAGCCTCCGCCTGAAGAACCACCGCCACCCGCGTAACCACCCGGCCGAGCAAACTCCTGGCCGGTGTCGTCGTACCGACCCGTCGGGACGAAGTCCCCCGGCGGCGGCGGGAAGACCGGCGGTTCCGCCGCGTTGATGAACATCGACGAGAAGGTGTAGGACTGCGCCAGTTTGCGCATCTGCTGGACCGCTTCGGCGTGGTCCTCGTCCAGCTTCGCCTGGGCGTCGGTGCGGACCTTGGCCGCGTCCGTGTCCTTCGGGTTGTCCTTGGCTGCCTGGAGGTTCTCCTTGGCCGCCGTGTCGATCTCGGGCAGGGCCTTCTTGACCTCCTGCAGGGTCTGCGCGGCGTTGCTCATCCACGTGCCGCCGGTCTCGCTGTACTCACCCAGCTTGATGGTGGCCGCCCACGCCTGCTCGCCCCACGTCTCGAAGGCGGTGCCTGCCTCGCCCTTCCAGTCCACCGAGCGTACGTAGACCTTGAGGTCCTCGCCGATCTGCTTGATCGTCTTGGCCGCGTCGGTCAGCTTGTCGGCGTGGTCCTTGAGGGTGTCCGGATTCGCCGAGGCGATCATGGCCCGAAGCTGCTCGTGCGTGTGCGACTCGAAGTCGGTCGACACGAACAGGTTGCCGATGAACCCCGGGATGTACCCGATCCCCGTACCCTTCTCAGCCATGATTCCGCCCCCCTCTGCATACCTGCGTCAACGTCTGCATCAGCCCTGGCCCCCGCTGGAGTCCCCGGCTCCCTGCGTGTCCGCCGGCTTCTCGTCCTTGGCGTCCGCGCGGGCCGGGTCCTTCGCCTTCTGATACCGGTCGTACTCGACTTCGGCGTCACGGCTGATCTGCTGCATCCGCCGCTTGATGTCGCTGTTGATGGCCTCGTAGCCCTTGCGGGAGCCGTCGACGGCGATGCCCAGCGCCTCGATCTGGCCTGCCAGGCCCTTCGAGAGGTTCTGCAGTTCCTCGTAGACCTTCTTGTAGGCGCCGTGCAGCATCTCGGACTCGCCGAAGTTCTTGCCGAGGTTGTCGGCCGGGATCACGCCGTCCCCGGCGATCTTCTGCGGGTCCGCCGGCGACTCCTGGAGCTTGATCAGCAGACCGTCGACCTTGCTCTTGAAGTCGATGAGGACGCCGTCGCTGACGTCCAGGTCCATGGACCCGGAACCCGACCCGGATCCGCTCCCCGCGCTCGTCGTGGACACGCTCGGATACACCGGCCGGCCTGTCCCGTCGTCTTCAGCCATCGACGCCTCCCCGTTTACACAAAGCTTCAGGGGCCACTTTAGTCAGCGCTACTGACACGACGCACCCTTGGGTTGCGGAAGCAACGCGGATCACACGCTATCGACGGCGATCCCACGACATCGGTGAACTTGTGCGGCACAGCGCGCCGTTGTGCCGAAACCCCCGATGGCCGGGCCCCGCCGTGGCCGTACGCGCAGGGCATGCCCGGGAACGACGTGTGCCCACACCCCACCCTGTCGCGCACGGCCCGCGCAAGCGATGCGGCCAGCCGCCCGGACGGCTCGGATTCTCGAACCTTGCTCCCCTGGACGACTACCGCAACCCCCCGGGGCAGCTGCCGCTTCTGCTGGGACGTCAGTCGATCGGCGTCAGTTCCGGCTCCGTGGGGAGATCCGCGTTCCGTTCGCACTTCAATTCCTTGGCGACCGCCAGGGACACGGAGTGCAACACCGTGAGATTGGCATCGCGTGTCGCAGGGGAGTCCTGCGGCGGTTTCCAGTACGAGAGACTTCCCAGGATCCGTGCGGGGCGTGACGATGACCCCTTCAGCTCCGGGCTGACGCACTCGAAGTACAGAGAAGCGCGCTTGGCTCCGGCCAGCGCTTCCTTGCCCATGGGATAGGCGTGAAGGCCAGCAGCGTGGCGGCCACCCGGCAGGTCCTCAGGAGCATAGAGAGCGAATGAGATGCGCATGCCCTTCACGTCACCACCGTCGGTGCTGATCTGGCACACACGCAGGCCATGGCTCCATCTCAGATTTTTGTCGTAGTCGCCACGCAACTGCGCGACCGTCTCGGTCAATCGGCCCGGCCCGGCATTCGAGAACTTCTCCACGCTCATCACCCGTTGCAGCGCCGAAACCGCTGGGCGCGAAAGGACACCACCACACTGCTCCTCGGCCGCCGTCCGTTCCTTCTCCCCGTCCTCGGTACCGCCACACGCGGTCGCACCGAGACACACCACGAGGCCGACGAATCCGGCTCGCAACACACGTCTAACCCTCACGGGCCTCCGCCCTCTCCGCCACTCGCCCTCAGCCGGTCTCCGGGTCATGGCCCTGCTGGTCTTCTCTCAGATTGCCCGTTGCGTAACCGATGTCCACGGATTCGCGCAGATCCTGCTCGAACCCGCTGCTCATGCTGCCGCGATACTGATCGATGAAGCGTTCCATGGGCGCCTTGGCGCTGTACTCTCCAGCCCGGAACAGGTCGGACTTCTTCTCCCTGACGTCGCCCTCGGTACCCCTTTTGTGGTCATCCGCAGATTTGTCCGACCAGTCCCCGACGACCTGGCTGGCCATCTGCCCAAGGGCGGCGCTCCCTGTGTCCACCGCGAGGGGGACGACGATGGCCGCCGCACCTGCCGCAGCCGCCGTCGCCGGCAAGAAGGCCACTCCTGCCGCGATCGCCGCCGTCGTCCCGAACCCGATCCACGCAGAGCGCTTCGCGTGGGCCTTCTCGTAGTCTTCGTGTTTCTTCACGCCCTCTGCCTCGACCTGATCGGCTCGGGACTGGTCGAGGATTCCCTGCACCTGGGCACCCGTGTTCACGGCATGCCGCGCCCCTCCTTCGTCGATCCTTCCATCCGCACCGACCTGGTCCTCCAGCACACTGGTGGTGTAGACGCGCTCGGCGGTGCTGATGGACGCATACGCGTCGGGATGCTGACCCAACACACTCAGGAATTTATGTGCTCCTGATCGGTCGAGCTCCGCGTGCGCGTCCCACTCCTTTTCAGGGGCGTAGATGCTGTCCGTTGTTCTGTTATCGAGCGCCCAGTTGATGTCATCGATGTATCCGGCACCCATGTTGCCGAGACTGTCTGCCAATGCCGAATGGTTCTTCTTAAGGAACTCCGGGTCTCCGCCGTACCTTTCGACCACGCTTTCCATGATGTCCGCCGCAGTCGCGTCCCTGACGAACGCGGGGCGGGGGTCGTCGTACGCGCGCCCAAGCGTCGCCGCCTCCAGCGCGTGCCCCAGTGCGTCCGGCATGTAGTCGCGGGACTTCTTCACCTCGTCAGGGTGGTGACCGTCGGTGTCGGGGAAGGAGTCGTACCTCTCGTTACTGAAGTAATCGAGATAGCCCTCGACCTTCTCCCCGTCCTTGCTCTCCCCCAGGTGCGGCTCGCCGCCCTTGATCGTGCCGTCCTCGTTGTACGCCGTCGGGGTGGCGGAGAAGAACTGCTTCGCGGCCTCCGGGCTGTGCCCCAACGCCTCCAGCATGGGAACGATCGGGTCGTAACCGGCTCCGTTCACACCGGACGGGTTGAACGGGTTCTTCTGCCAGGCACCGATCGCCTTGTTCTCGGCGAACCTGGCCGGGTCCTTCTGGTGCAGCTGGACCACATGCTCGGCGATGGGGTTGAGGAACTTCGGGTCATAGTTCCCGTACCGCATGATTCCGCCGAGCAGCTGATAGCCGAAGGGGCCGTTGTAGTCGTTCCTCGCCATCGGAACGCGCTCGGTACCGAGCTTCCGCATCTCCGTGGACCAGCTCTCCGTCCACTTGTCGCCGCCCTGGGTCGCCGACGCAAGATTGAGCCCCAGATTCCGCTGCAGTTCCTGGACATCGGTGAGACGCTCCAGGTTCAGTCTGCCGTTCTCGTAGGTGCGGGTGGAGAGCTGCCCGAAGAACTCCAGGGAGCCCTTCGGGCCCAGTCCGTCGTAGAAGGTCCGGGCGAATTCCTTCGAGGTGTGGTTGTCCTTGAGGAGTTCGTTGAGCTGCCCCAGCTGGTCGTGGGAGAGGTCCCCGCCCTTCTTCGCCAGGTCGAGGGCTCGCCGCGCCTCCTCGGCATCCAGGCTGCTGTACTTCGGTGCGCTGAAATTGTGCTCGTCCGCGCTGATGTTGGCCTTGAGTGCATTCGACGTCGCGACATCGGCGTCGTCACAGGTCTCGATGATGGCGTCGATACGCCCCTGCAGTGCGTCGATCCCGGCCCTCTGCTTCTTGAGCATCTTGTCGTATTCCGGGTCGTGCTTGGCCGCCCAGTCCTCCTCCAGCGGATGCGAGGCCCTGACCCTGCCGTGGGAGGTGACGGTCAGACCCTGTGCCGGGGCGTCCGTGTCGACGATCCTCTTGAGGTCGTCCCTGGCCTTCTTGAAGGCGTTATGGCCGTCGTCGAGGATCAGCCTGATGCCCTTGGCCGCCTTCGCCGCGTCGTCGAACTCCTTGGCCGTCTTGTCCACGAAGGGCTTGGTGATTTCGGCGTTGACGCCTCTCCAGTAATCGTCCTTGGCCTTGGCCGCCATGGTGGTACGCGCGTCCTCAGCCAGCTTCTCGAGCCTGGTGGTCATCTCAGACCAGTCGTCCACCGCCGCCTTCATCTTGTCCAGCGGAGCGTGAAACACATTGTCGAAAGTCAGCATGGCTGCTCCGCCTACCTCAAGTACTGGTCGATCTTGGACGCGGCGAAGGACGTTTTGATGTCCTCCTCCTCCTTGGCGTGCGAGGCGGCGCTGTAGTCAAGTTGGTTGGAGATGTTCGCGCACGCGTCGAGCAACGTGTTCAGCTGCGAGTTCCACGTTTCCTGGACCGTCGCCATCGCCGCCCCGGTCCGGAACCCGTTGACGGTCATCATCGTCGCCGCGTCGAACGTACTGGCCCGGGCATGGCCACCATCTGCCTTGAGCCTTCCGTGGAGCGTGTAGGCCGCGCTGCCGATGGCCCCCAGTCTGTCCTGGCTCACGCTCAGGTCGGGGTTTCCGCTGCCGCCGGCCGGGCCGTTGTCGGAGCGGTTCAGCCGCATACCGACACCGGCGTCCTTGGCCGTACGGGCTGACGCCCATTCCTCTTCGAACGACATGCATCCCCCGATACGGTGCTGTGGCCCCGGGCATGCGCGGACAGACTCGTCCCATCCGGTGCGTCCGGGGCAGTCCGCAGGGCTTGTGCTTGTGCAGGCCGCAAGATAATCGGTTTTCCCTACGCCCTGACCACTCGGGCCGACCTTTCCGGCCACTCCCCGAAGACTCCGGACGGCCCTTTTCCGATCCTTTTCGGGCACGACTCAGAACCGTCTCGGATTCGCCCTCAGAACCGTCTCGGACCCGCCCCGGACCCATCTCGCACCTGTCGGAGGCCTCAGGTCTCCGACCGGGTCGTCCTGAGGGCACACCGCGCCCTCTCGCGTCGCGAGTGCCGTGTCCCCCTTACGGGTTGGCGGCCGCCACGGCCGCCTGGGGCCTGATCGGGAGGCGGTTGACCGGGCGGCCCGTGGCGGCGCGGACCGCGGAGGCGACGGCGGCCGGGGAGGTCACCACCGGGACCGCGCTCGCGGCCTTCGCGCCGAAGGGGGCCACCACGTCGCGTTCCTCGACGAGTTTCACGATGCGAATGTCCGGGGCGTCCAGCGAGGTCGGCAGGGCGTAGCCGGTCAGGTCGGGGTGGCGGACCAGTCCGCGTGCGGTGCGGAGGTTCTCGGTGAGGGCCGCGCCCACGCCCTGGGTGACGCCCGCCTCGATGCGGGTGGCCAGCTGGGCCGGGTTCAGCACCCGGCCGACGTCCTGGGCCACCGCCATCTCCACCACGCGGATGGAGCCGAGTTCGATGTCGACGTCCACCACGGCGCGGATGGCGCAGAACGCCAGGCCCACGAAGGCGTCGCCCTGGCCCGATGCGTCGAGGGGCTCGGTGGGGTGCGGGCGGCACTGGGCCGTGGCCCACAGTTCCTTGCCGTCCATGGCCTCGGTGACCGTCGTCGACAGCACACCGTCGTACGAGGTGATCTTGCCGTCCGTGATCTGGAGGAGCTCGGTGGACATGCCGAACTTGTGGGCCAGCGGCTGGAGCAGCTGGGTGCGCACCATCCTGGCGGCGCGTTCGACCGCTCCGCCCGACACCCAGGTGTGCCGGCCGTGCGTCGCGGGGCCGGCCGGGGGCTGGTCCGTGTCGACCGAGGCGACGTGGACCTCGTCGATGCCGAGGGTCTCCTGGACGATCTGGCGGGCCAGGGTGGAGAAGCCCTGTCCGGTCTCGACGGCCGCGCAGATGACGGTGGCGGTGCCGTCGTGGACCTTGACCGTCGCGGTCGAGACCTCGTCGGTGCCCTCGGCGCCGAGCATGTGGACCATGCCGAGCGCGTAGCCGACGCCGCGGCGTACGGCTCCGGGTTCGCCCGCGCCCTCCGGGCCGCCGGGGAGCAGCCAGCAGTCCTCCGGGGAGTCCTTGGGGAGGGCGGGCAGCGGGAAGTCGCGTACCGCCTGGAGGAGTTCGGCGACGGGTGCCGGGCAGGTGACGGTCTGGCCGGTGGGCAGGAGGTCGCCGGTGGCGAGGGCGTTGCGCAGACGGAGTTCGGCGGGGTCGACGCCCAGCCTGGCGGAGAGCTTGTCCATCTGGGCCTCGTAGGCGGCGCAGACCTGCATCGCGCCCTCGCCGCGCACATGGCCGGAGGGCGGGTTGTTGGTGCGTACGGCCCAGCCCTCGATGAAGGCGTGCGGGACGACGTACGGGCCGCAGGCGAAGGCGACCGCGGCGGCGAGGGACTCGGCGGAGGCGTCGGCGTACGCGCCGGCGTCGAGGAGGATCTGTGCCTCGACCTTGACGAGGCGGCCCTCGGCGTCCGCGTGGTGGCGGTAGCGCAGCAGCGTGGGGTGGCGGTGGGCGTGGCCGAGGAACGACTCCTCGCGGGTGGCCGCCAGTTTGACCGGGCAGCCGGTTCTGAGTGCCAGCAGGCCCAGCGGGATCTGGAAGCCGGGGTCCTCGCGGTCGCCGGTGGCGCCGGGGACGCCGGTGACGACCAGCTTGACCTGCTCGGCCGGGAGCCCGAAGCAGGCGGCGGCCAGGTCGCGGTCGGTGTGCGGGTCGGTGGAGGCGGTGTAGATCTCGACGCCGCCGTCCGGACGGGGCACGGCGAGCCCGGCCTCGGCGCCGATGGGCGCCGGGTCCTGGCGGCCGATGCGGTACAGGCCCTCCACGATGACCTCGCCCGCGACGTCCGGGTCGCCGTAGCGCAGCGGGATGTGGCGGATCAGGTTGCCGTCGGGGTGCAGGGGCGGGGCCGCGAACGCCTTCTCGGGGTCGGTGACCGGGTCGAGGATCTCGTACTCGACGGCGATGGCGGCGGCCGCCAGGCGGGCCGTGTCCGGGTGGTCGGCGGCGACGGCGGCGATCGCCTCGCCGTGGTGGCGGACGAGGTCGGAGGCGAAGACGGGGCGGTCGGCGACCATGCGGCCGTACGAGGTGTCTCCGGGGACGTCCACGTGGGTCACGACGGCCCGTACGCCGGGCATCTCGGCGGCCGCGGTGGTGTCGATGGAGAGGATCCGCGCGTGCGCGTGCGGGGAGCGCAGCAGCGCCGCCCACAGCAGGCCCTCGGCCCACAGGTCCGAGGCGTACGGGAAGGTGCCCTCCGTCTTGGCGCGGGCGTCGGCCGGCGGGAGCGACGCGCCGATGCCGTGCGCCGGGGGCTCCTGCTCGGGGCCGTCGACCGCCGTGGTGGCGGTGGCCGCGTCGTTGGTCACGCCATGCCTCCGTCGTGCGGGTGGGGAACCTGGTGCGGGATGCGGGCTTCGGCCGCGGAGCCCGCCGCGGCGGCGGCGGCATCGCGTTCGGCGACCACCTCGCGCACGGCGTCGAGGACACCGCGGTAGCCGGTGCAGCGGCAGAGGTTGCCGCAGAGCGCCTGGCGGGTCTCCAGCTCGCTGGGCGCGTGGTTGCCTTCGAGGAGGTCGTGGACGGTCATGGCCATGCCCGGGATGCAGAAGCCGCACTGGACGGCTCCGCACTTGGCGAGGGCGCGCTGGACGTCGGAGGGTTCGCCGTCGGTGGCCAGGCCCTCGACGGTCCGCACCTCGCTGCCGGCCGCGGTGGCGGCGGGCACCAGGCAGGAGGCGACGAGCCGGCCGTCGACCTGGACGTTGCAGGCGCCGCACTCGCCCTGGGAGCAGCCGTCCTTGGCGCCGGCCAGGCCCAGTCGCTCGCGCAGCACGTACAGGAGCGATTCGCCGATCCACGCCTCGGTGACGGGACGGTCGACGCCGTTGACGCGCAGGACGTAGGAGATGTGCGGGTGCTCGTCGCTGCCGCCGCTGCTGCCGGTGTCCAGGAGGGCGGGCACGGTGGCTTCGGCCGGTTCCCCGGCGGGCCCGGGCGTGGCCGCCGGCTCGGGTGCCTGTTCGGCTGCCGGCCCGGCGGCGTGCTCGGGCGCCTGCCCTGCAGCCGGTTCGAACACCGGCTCCGGGTCCGGCTCCGTCGGCGCGGCCGGCTCCGGTTCCGCGGCTGCGGCGGGTGCCTGGGTCGCCCACGGGGCGGGCGCCCCGCCCGGCAGCGTCGCCGGCGGGTTGCCGCTCGTCCACTGCGAGGCGAGCGCGGAGGTGGTGTACTCGCCCGACTCGTCGGGAAGGTCCCCCTGGGCGACCGGAATGGTCCACTGGCCGGTCGGCCGGGACGGCGCGGGAGCGGGTTCGGGCGCGGCCTGGAAGGTCCACTGCCCGGTCGCGTTCGGGTCGTGCGCGGCCTCCGGGGCCTGCGGGGCGGGCTCGGGCCAGGAGGCCGGCTCGTGGCCCGTCCAGGCGCCGGGTGAGGCGATCCGCGGCGGTACGTAGCCGTGGCCCGGCGCCTCCAGCGGGGCGCCGTCCAGCGCCACCTCCGGCGGAAGCTGCACGAAGGCGGTCATGTCGGCGTCGTACTCGCCCTGCGGGATGGGCTGCCAGCCGCCCTGCTCCCGCAGCTCGTCGTTCTCGTCGGTGCTCACGACAGCGCCCTCCCCAGTGCCCGTCGGGCCAGCGCGGCGACCGTGCGCCGCAGGTGCAGTACAGCGGGCGGCAGCGGGGGCGGCGGCTGTTCGTCGCCCTCCGCGGCCACCGGGTCCGGGATGCAGGCGGCCGCGACGTACTCGCCGAACGCCGTCAGGGCCTCCGGTGCCAGTCCGCGGTCGCCGTCCCAGTCGATGAGGGAGGCGATCCAGCGCTCCGCCTCCAGCGGGCGCAGCGGCATCGGCGCGACCGCGCCCACCGCGCAGCGCACACCGCGTCGCGCCGGATCCAGGACGACGGCGACGGACGTGGTGGCCCGGCCGGGCCCGGTCCGGCCGGTCGCCTTCAGGAAGACCTGCGGGGCGTGCAGGAGGGGTACGCGTACGAAGCCGATGAGCTCGGCGGGCGCGAGCAGCTCGCGGCCGGCCAGCAGGTGCGAGATGGGGATCTCGCGGACGCCGGCCGGGCCCTTGACGACCAGGTCCGCCTCCAGGGCGGCCAGGACGGGCAGGGCGTCGCCGGTGGGTGCGGCGGTGACGATGTTGCCGCCCAGCGTGCCGGCGTTGCGGATCTGCGGGGGCCCGGCCGCGCGGGCGGCCGCGGCGAGCGCGGGGATGAGGGCGGCGAAGTCGGGGCGGCCCATGCGGGCATGGGTGAGTCCGGCGCCGAGGAGGGCGTGGCCGTCCTGGTACTGCCAGCCCCGGATCTCGTTGATGCGGCCGAGGCCGACGAGGCCGGCGGGGCGCAACTGGCCCTTGTTGACGGCGGCCATCAGATCGGTGCCGCCCGCGACGGGCACGGCGGCGGGCATGGCCGTGAGCGCCGCCACGGCCTCGTCGAGCGTGGCCGGCAGCGTCACGGACTGCGCCGCCTGCGGTGCGTGCGTGGTCAACCCAGCTGCCCCTTCCCGGTCTCCCGGCTGTCCCGGCTGTCCCGCTGTGTTGCCGTACGGTACGTGCTCACAGCCCCGACGTGGCAACTCTGGCACATCTTCCGGGCCGGTCGACGCGAGGGTCCGCGAAGGAAGGATCCGTCCCGGACATCCCGTGACCTGCGAGATGGGCCGTTTTGCCACGCCATCGGCGTGGCAGGTGAATTGCCACTTCTCGGCGACCTTGTACTACTTATCCCTGGCGGGCGGCAACGGTGGCGGGCGCCGGGCCCCGGGGCGGCGCCCGCCCGCCGGGCTCACACGTTCGGGGGCGCCCCGTCGATCGGGCGTCCGATCACCCCCGGGCGCCGCTGCCACGGTGCGGGTCCCGCGGGTGGCCGGTAGTCGACGCCGAGCGCGTCCAGGCGCCGGTAGTGGACAGTCATTCGGTCCGTGAACTCCGCGAAGTCGCGTTCGGCGGGGGCTGCCAGGGCGGACCAGGCGACCTCGGCGAAGGCCGCGAGGCGCGGGAAGACCTGGTAGTCGACGCGGGAGCGGCTGTCCATCACCTCGGTCCAGGCGTTGGCCTGGGTCCCCAGGATGTGCGCGGCGGCCCGCGGATCCAGCCCGGGCGGCACGGGGTCGAAGCGGTAGACGTCCTCCAGGGTCCGTACGTACCCGATGGGCACCGGCTCGTCCTCGCCGCCGTGCTGGCGGTGGTCCAGGTAGACCTGCTGCTCGGGGCACATGACCACGTCGTGCCCCGCCTCGGCGGCGGCGATCCCGCCCGCGTACCCCCGCCAGGAGGAGACGGCGGCGCCGGGCGCGAGCCCGCCCTCCAGGATCTCGTCCCATCCGATGAGGCGCCTGCCCCGCTCGGCGAGCCAGCCGTCGAAGTGCCGGATGAACCACGCCTGGAGCTCGTCCTCGTCGGCGAGTCCGAGCTCCTCGATCCGGGCCTGGGCGGCGGGGGACGCCTTCCACTGGTCCTTGGGGCACTCGTCACCGCCCACATGGATGAACGTCGACGGGAAGAGGTCGAGGACCTCCTCGAAGACCTCCTCGTAGAAGCGCAGGGTGTGCTCGGTGGGGGCGAGCACGTTCGGGTTGACGCCCCAGGTGTCCCAGACGGTCAGCGCGGCCGTGTCGACGACGTCGGCGTTGCCGAGTTCCGGATACGCGGCGATGGCCGCCTGCGAGTGGCCGGGGATGTCGATCTCCGGTACGACGCTGATGTGCCGCTCGGCGGCGTAGGCGACGATCTCCCGGATGTCGTCCTGGGTGTAGTGGCCGCCGTGCGGTGTCTCGCTCCACAGCGGGGACGCGCGGTGTCCGTGCTTGGTACGGGCCCGCCAGGCGCCGATCTCGGTGAGCCTCGGGTGGCGCTTGATCTCGATCCGCCAGCCCTGGTCGTCGGTGAGGTGGAAGTGGAAGACGTTGAGCTTGTGGGCGGCGAGGAGGTCGATCTGGCGCAGGACGTCCTCCTTGGGCAGGAAGTGCCGTGCCACGTCGAGCATGAGGCCGCGCCAGCCGAAGCGGGGCGCGTCCTCGATCTCCAGCTCGGGCAGCTGCCAGCGGGCCGCGCCCAGGGGGGCGCGGCGGTAGGCGTCCGGGCCCAGGAGCTGGCGCAGGGTCTGCGCCCCCCAGAAGACGCCGGCCGGCCCGCCGCCCTCGACCAGCGCCCTCCGGTCGCGCACGGTGATCCGGTAGCCCTCCGGCGGGAGGCTGCCGTCGAGGCGCAGCCGTACGGAGTTCGCGTCGTCCCCGGCGCTCCCGGGGGTGCCGTCCCGCGGGCCGGTCCCGGCCGGGTGCAGCGGCAGCGCGGTGGCCTGGGTGAGCACCGAGCGCAGCCACCTTTCGGCGCTGCCGGTCCCGGTCTCCGCGGTGAGGGTCGTGCGGTCGTCGAGGACGAAGGTCCCGTCGCCCGTGGGGCGCACGGAGCGGGGGGCGGGGATCAGACGGGTGTCGGGCATGGCGTCAGTCCTTGACCGCTCCGCCCAGTCCGGAGACCAGGCGTCGCTGTACGAGTACGAAGAAGACGAGTACCGGGATGGTCATGACGGTCGACGCGGCCATGATGCCGCCCCAGTCGTTCTCGTCGGGCTTGAAGAAGACGAGGAGGGCCATCGGGAGGGTCGACTGGGAGGTGTCGCTGATGATGAAGGACTTCGCGAAGAGGAAGTCGTTCCAGGTCGAGATGAACGAGAAGACGCTCGTCGCGACCAGGCCGGGGAAGACCAGCGGGAAGAGGATCTGCCACAGGAAGCGGGTGCGGCTCGCGCCGTCGATGTACGCGGCCTCCTCCAGGGCCTCGGGGACCGCCTTGACGAAGCCGCGCAGCATCCAGATGGCGAACGGCAGCGAGAAGGCGATGTGCGGCAGGACGAGCGAGCCGAGGGTGTTGAGCTGGCCGAAGTCCCGCATCAGGAAGAACAGCGGGATGGTCAGGGCCTCGATCGGCACCATCTGGGCGACCAGGAACATGATCAGCAGGGTTGTGCGGAGCCGGAACCTGAAGCGGGTGACGGCGGTCGCGGCCAGGAAGGCGATCAGCGCGGAGGCCACGACGACCGTGCCGGCGACCACCAGGCTGTTGACGAAGTAGCGGCCGAACTCCTGCTGCTCGAAGACGCGGCGGAAGGAGTCGAGGGACGGCGAAAGGGTCCACGGCCGGGCCTCGGTGGACTGGATCTCGCCCGCGGGTTTCAGGGCGGAGAGGACCATCCAGTAGAGCGGGAAGGCGACGACGACCGCGACGGCCAGGGCGGCGGCCTCGGCGGCCAGCCGCCAGGGACGGCGGATGCGCGGGAGGTTCACAGTTCTTCTCCCTGTCGTCGCAGCAGGCGGAGGTAGACCAGCGTGACCGCCAGCAGGATGAGGAGCATGACGACGCCGATCGCCGAACCGAGGCTGTACTGGGAGGACGCGAACGCCTTCTGGTAGGCGTAGACGTTGAGGACGAGGTTCTGGCCGGCGATGCCGCCGCCGCCCGTCATCACGTAGATCTGGGTGAAGACCTTGAAGTCCCAGATGATCGACTGGATGGTGACGACGACCAGGATCGGCCGGAGCATCGGGGCGGTGACGGAGCGCCAGATCCGCCACTGCGAGGCGCCGTCGAGCGCCGCGGCCTCCAGGACCTCGGACGGGATGGCCTTGATGCCCGCGTACACGGTCACCATCACGAACGGGAACGAACACCACACGACCTCGAAGAGGACGAGCGCGAAGGCGCTGTAGCGCCCGTACGTCCAGGAGAAGTCGCCGAGGCCGAGCACCTTGTTGACGGGGCCGAAGTCCGGGTCGAACAGGAAGACCCAGACGGTGGACCCGGTGATGGCGGGGGTCGCCCACGCGCCGAGCGCGGCCAGCATGAGCGCCAGACGGGGCACGGCCCGCACGCGGGTCAGCAGGACGGCGAGGGCGCACCCGGTGGCCAGGGTGGCGACGACGCAGGCGGCGGCGAAGAGCACGGTGGCGAGGAGGACCTGCCAGAACTGGCTGTCGCCGAAGAGGGCCGTGTAGTTGCCGAACCCCTGGAACGAGGTCGGTTCGCCTCCGCTGACCTGGGCCTGGGTGTACTCCAGGAACGAGATCAGGCCGAGCTGGTAGATGGGGTAGACGAGGAGCCCGCCGAGGACGACGAGCGCGGGCGCCAGGTAGAGCCAGGGGGTCCACCCGGCCTGTCCGGGGCGGCTGGCGGCCCGGGGCGCGGGGCCGGAGCCGGCCCCGGTGGCCGGGCGCCGGCCGGTCCGCTCGACGGCGGCGGCCCGGGGCCCGGGGGCGCGGTCCACGGTCTCGGTGCGGTCGGTCATGTGGCTCAGCTCGCGGACGCGAACGCCGCGTCCATCTTCTTCGCCGCGTCGTCCGAGGCGCCGGCCACGTCCTTGCGGCCGCTCACGACCTCCTGGAACATCGTGGGCAGCACCAGCGAGGCGTCGATCTGACCCCATCCGGGAGACGCCGGGACGAACTTGGCGCCCGCGCCGAGCGAGTCGATGAAGGGCTTCACGAACGGCTGCTTCTGGGCGGCCCGGGCCCGTACGTCGGTGTACGTCGGCAGGAAGCCCATCGCGTCGAAGAGCCGGCCCTGGGACTCCTTGCCGGTGAGCGACTTCATCAGGTCCACCGCCAGCGTCCGGTGCGAACTGCTCTTCAGCACACCGACGTTGTTCCCGCCCGCGAAGGCGGGCGCTATTGACCCGGCCGTGACACCGGGCAGCGGCACCACGGCGTAGGAACCCTTCACCGTGCCCGCCTCGACCGCCGCGTGACTGAAGTCGCCGCCGATCACCATGGCCGCCTTGCCGGAGGCGAACGCGGTGACGGTCGCGTTGCCGCCCATCGAGGCGCACTTGGCGGCGGGGCAGTTGTCGTCGCCGAAGAGGGAGGTGTACGCGGTGATGCCCTTGCGCGCGGCCTCACTGTTGATGGCCGCCTTGTACGTCCCGCCGTCCCGCGTGGCGAGTTCGCCGCCGTGGGCCCAGATGAAGGGCATCGCGCCGTAGGTGTAGGCGCCGCCGACCGCGATCCCGTACAGCTCCGGCCTGGCCTTGTGGATCTTCTTTGCGGTGGAGACGAGTTCGGCCTGCGTCTTGGGGGCGGCCAGCCCGAGCTCCTTGAAGACGTCGGTGCGGTAGTACAGCGCGCGTACGCCGACGAAGAGGGGCGAGCCGTAGACCTTGCCGTCCACCGTGACGGACTGCTTGGCGGTCGGGTCGATGTCCTTCGCCTCGTTCCAGGCGGCGAACTCGGTGCTGATGTCGGCCAGTCCGCCGTCCTTGACGTATCCGGCGGTGTCGGTGTTGCCGTACTCGATCAGGTCGGGGGCGCTCTTGGGGTCGTTGAAGGCGGCCTTGATCCGCTGGGCCCTGGTGTCGACCGGGATGTACTCGACCTCGACCTTCGCGCCCTGGTTGCGCTTCTCGAAGGCGGCGACGGCGGCGTCGACGACCTGCTCCTTGGGCTTGTTGTTGACCTCCTGGAAGAGCCAGACGCGCAGGGTGCCGCCCTTCTCGTCCTTGGTCGCGCCGTTGTCCGAGGTCCCCGGGGCGCACGCGGTGGCGGTGAGGGCCGCCAGCGCAAGTGCCGTGACCGGCGCGACTGTTCGGGCAGGAAGCTTCATGACGGGATCCCCTCCGATGGCGTTGCAGCATGCGCAACGGTCATTTCGTGCTGCACAACACGCAGGAGGTTAGATCGGCCCTCACGGGCGTACAAGAGGTCTCAACCACTCTGTGACCAGGGGGTGCACCCCGTGCAACGGCGGCCGGCGGCCCCCGAACACGAGAAGGCCCCCGGGACGCGCGGTGAGTGCGCGTCCCGGGGGCCTTCCGGCGGGGCCGGTCGGTTACTTCTTGTCCTTGCCGCCCTTGCCCTTGTCCTTGTCGCCACCGGCGCCCATGGACTCGTAGATCTCCTTGCACATCGGGCAGACCGGGTACTTCTTGGGGTCACGCCCCGGCACCCAGACCTTCCCGCACAGCGCCACCACGGGAGTGCCGTCGAGGGCGCTCGCCATGATCTTGTCCTTCTGGACATAGTGCGCGTAGCGCTCGTGGTCGCCGTCGCCGTGCGACACCTGCGGCGTCGGCTCTACGAGGGTCCCCGTACCTGCCCCGCGCTCGGGCTCAAGAGTGCTCATGAGCTCCAAGGGTACCCACGTCCGCGCCGTCCCGGGAGCCAGGCCCCGCACGGGTCCGCCGGGCACCGGACCCGGTCACCGGCCGCTCCGGCCGGGGGCACGGGGCGCGCGGACCGGCGCGCGCGAGCCGGAACGCGCCGGCCCGCACGACGGTCGTCCGGACCGGTCCGCACGGCCACCGGCCGGCCGGTCAGTTGAGGGAGGGGTCGTCCGGGTACGTCGCGATCATGGCGAGTTCGCTGCGCTGACGCCGCAGCACCGCCCGCCACAGGCTCTCGGGTGACGGGGACGACACGTCGCCCGGCTCCGAATCGACGACGAACCACGCGCCGTCGGCCATCTCGTCCTCCAGCTGGCCCGGCCCCCACCCCGCGTACCCGGCGAAGATCCTGAGCGAGCCGAGGGCGGCGGCGAGCAGCTCCGGCGGGGCCTCCAGGTCCACCAGGCCGATCGCCCCGTACACCCGGCGCCAGCCCAGCGGCCCCTCGTCACCGGGGATCACGGCGAGGCCGAGCGCCGAGTCCAGGGAGACGGGACCGCCCTGGAAGACCACGCCGGGCTCACCGGCGAGCGGCGCCCAGGGCTCCAGGATGTCGCCGACACCGACCGGCGTCGGACGGTTGAGGACCACGCCGAGGGAACCCTCGTCGTCGTGGTCGAGCAACAGGACGACCGCGCGGTCGAAGTTCGGGTCCGCCAGCGCGGGGGTGGCCACGAGCAGCCGTCCTGTGAGCGAGGACACCTCGGTCATGCCAGACATGATCCCGCATCTTGCCGTGTCGCGTGGGGTGAGCGGACGACTCGGACCGGAACGGGTGCCGGCCCCGGCCGCGCCACGCCGGACGGGGCCGGTGGCCGAATACGGTCGGTAACCGTCCGCAAGGGCGGGAGAGCACAGGGTGTTGTGCCCAATTCATTACATCTGAGAGGCCCCCTCAGCCTTACGGGACAGGGGCGGAAGCCCCTTACCCTTTTCTCTGGCCCCCTGCCCGACCTCCCCCTGGCTCCACGGGGGGACACCCTCCGGAACGCGAGATTCATGACCGGCACAGACGATGTACTGCTTGTCCACGGCGGAACCCCGCTGGAGGGCGAGATCCGTGTCCGCGGCGCGAAGAACCTCGTGCCCAAGGCGATGGTCGCCGCCCTGCTCGGCAGCGAGCCGAGCCGGCTGCGCAACGTGCCCGACATCCGTGATGTCCGGGTGGTGCGCGGACTGCTCCAGCTGCACGGAGTGACCGTGCGCCCCGGCGAGGAGCCGGGCGAGCTGATCCTGGACCCCACCCACGTCGAGTCCGCCAACGTCGCCGACATCGATGCCCACGCGGGCTCGTCGCGCATCCCGATCCTCTTCTGCGGCCCGCTGCTGCACCGTCTCGGCCACGCCTTCATCCCGGGTCTGGGCGGCTGCGACATCGGCGGCCGGCCGATCGACTTCCACTTCGACGTGCTGCGCCAGTTCGGCGCGACCATCGAGAAGCGCGCGGACGGCCAGTACCTGGAGGCTCCGCAGCGGCTGCGCGGCACGAAGATCCGCCTGCCCTACCCGTCGGTCGGCTCGACCGAGCAGGTGCTGCTGACGGCCGTGCTGGCGGAGGGAGTCACCGAGCTCTCCAACGCGGCGGTCGAGCCGGAGATCGAGGACCTCATCTGCGTGCTGCAGAAGATGGGCGCGATCATCTCCGTGGACACCGACCGGACGATCCGGATCACCGGTGTCGACAAGCTCGGCGGCTACACGCACCGCGCGCTCCCCGACCGCCTGGAGGCGGCCTCCTGGGCGTCGGCGGCGCTGGCGACCGAGGGCAACATCTATGTGCGCGGCGCCCAGCAGCGCTCGATGATGACGTTCCTCAACACCTATCGGCGGGTGGGCGGTGCCTTCGAGATCGACGACGAGGGCATCCGCTTCTGGCACCCCGGCGGCTCGCTCAACGCGATCGCCCTGGAGACCGACGTGCACCCCGGCTTCCAGACCGACTGGCAGCAGCCGCTGGTGGTGGCCCTGACGCAGGCCGCCGGCCTCTCCATCATCCACGAGACGGTGTACGAGTCCCGGCTGGGCTTCACGTCCGCGCTGAACCAGATGGGCGCGCACATCCAGCTGTACCGCGAGTGCCTGGGCGGCTCGGACTGCCGCTTCGGCCAGCGCAACTTCCTGCACTCGGCGGTGGTGTCGGGCCCGACGAAGCTCCAGGGCGCGGACCTGGTCATCCCTGACCTGCGCGGCGGCTTCTCGTACCTGATCGCGGCCCTGGCGGCCCAGGGCACCTCCCGGGTCCACGGCATCGACCTGATCAACCGCGGCTACGAGAACTTCATGGACAAGCTGGTGGAGCTGGGCGCCAAGGTCGAACTCCCGGCAGGCCCGGCGGTCTGACCCCGCGACCCGCCTCTCGACAGTTCGCTCCGCCCCCCGGGCGCCCCGGCCGGGGGTCCGGGGGTCGCCCCCCGGGCAAACACAGCATGGACAAGCTGGTGGAGCCGGGCGCCAAGGTCGAACTCCCGGCAGGCCCGGCGGTCTGACCCCGCGACCCGCCTCTCGACAGTTCGCTCCGCCCCCGGGCGCCCCGGCCGGGGGTCCGGGGGTCGCCCCCCGGGCAAACACAGCATGGACAAGCTGGTGGAGCCGGGCGCCAAGGTCGAACTCCCGGCAGGCCCGGCGGTCTGACCCCGCGCCAGGCCCGCCGGCCGTCCCCACGGCCCCCGCCGAGCGCGGGGGCCGTCGGTCGTTTGCGGGGGCGACCACGGGTCGTTCACGAGCAACCGCCCTCGGGCCCGCCGGAACCTCCCCGTCACGGCCCCGCCGGGACTCCCGTCACGGCCCCTCGGCTCCGTCGCCTCCCGGGCGGCCGGCACCCGTGACCGGCGCCCCGGAGGCGCCCGCCGGGATGGGTGGGGTCAGGAAAGGGCCGAGCGGGGGCGTACGCGGGCAAACCGAAGGGCGGCCACCCCCTGACAGGGTGGCCGCCCTTCTGTGTCGCCCAGGGGGCTTACTTGCCCTTGGCGGCTTCCTTGAGCTTGGAGCCCGCGGAGACCTTCACGCTGTAACCGGCCGGGATGTCGATCGGGTCGCCGGTCTGCGGGTTACGAGCGGTGCGAGCGGCACGGTGGGTGCGCTCGAAGGTCAGGAAGCCGGGGATGGTGACCTTCTCGTCGCCCTTGGCGACGACCTCGCCGACGGTCTCGGCGAGAGCGGCCAGCACGGCGTCGGCGTCCTTGCGGGTCACCTCGGCGCGGTCGGCCAGGGCGGCCACCAGCTCACTGCGGTTCATGTTGTTACTCCCGTGTTCTTCTTGCCTGTGAGGCGTGAGATCGAAGCCGATGCTGCCAGGGCCCTTGGACAGTCCCCGGACCCGGGTCTGCTGTCAGACCCTCGCGCCCGAATATGCATCCTGCCCCCACCAGCGGCGGGAAAGCCAATCCGGCACCCTTCGGAGTCACACGAAAAGCGCCACTGCCTCGTCGTGGTGACGTTCGGTCGACTCCTGGGGAACTCCCCGGAGCCGAACCGCCACCCTAAAGGCGGGTTTACGGCCCCGGGACGCGCGACGCGCCGAGGTCAGACGGACGTGGGCGCCGTCACAGTGACACCGGCCGCCTTGGCCGCGTTGCGAACGGCACCGGCCACGGCACCCGCGACCTTGTCGTTGAAGACGGACGGGATGATGTAGTTCGGGTTGAGCTCGTCCTCGGTGACGACGTCCGCGAGGGCGGTCGCGGCCGCCAGCATCATCTCGGTGTTGACCGTGCGCGACTGCGCGTCCAGCAGACCGCGGAAGACGCCGGGGAAGACCAGCACGTTGTTGATCTGGTTGGGGAAGTCCGAACGGCCGGTGGCCACAACTGCCGCCGTCTGACGGGCGATTGCCGGCTCGACCTCGGGGTCCGGGTTCGCGAGCGCGAACACGATCGCGCCCTCCGCCATCCCGGCCACGTCGTCCCCGTTGAGCACGTTCGGAGCGGAGACGCCGATGAAGACGTCGGCGCCGTGCACCGCTTCCTTCAGCGTGCCCGTGACGCCCTCGGGGTTGGTGTTGTCGGCGATCCACCGCAGCGGCGACTCGGGCGCGGCGTCCACCAGGTCCTCGCGGCCCGCGTGCACGACGCCGTGGATGTCGGCCACGACGGCGTGCTTGACGCCCGCCGCGATGAGCAGCTTGAGGATGGCCGTACCGGCCGCGCCGGCACCGGACATGACGACCCGTACGTCCCCGATGCCCTTGCCCACCACGCGGAGCGCGTTGGTCAGCGCGGCGAGCACGACGATCGCCGTGCCGTGCTGGTCGTCGTGGAAGACCGGGATGTCCAGCGCCTCGCGCAGCCGCGCCTCGATCTCGAAGCAGCGGGGGGCGGAGATGTCCTCCAGGTTGATGCCCGCGAAGCCGGGGGCGATCGCCTTGACGATCTCGACGATCGCGTCGGTGTCCTGGGTGTCCAGGCAGATCGGCCAGGCGTCGATGCCCGCGAACCGCTTGAACAGGGCCGCCTTGCCCTCCATGACCGGCAGTGCGGCCTTGGGGCCGATGTTGCCGAGGCCCAGCACGGCGGAGCCGTCCGTCACGACTGCGACGGAGTTGCGCTTGATGGTGAGGCGGCGGGCGTCCTCGGGGTTCTCGGCGATCGCCATGCACACGCGGGCCACGCCCGGGGTGTAGATCATGGACAGGTCGTCACGGTTGCGGATGGGGTGCTTGGACGCCATCTCGATCTTGCCGCCGAGGTGCATCAGGAACGTACGGTCGGAGACCTTGCCGAGTACGACACCCTCGATGCCGCGCAGCTTGGTGACGATCTCGTCGGCGTGCGCGGTGGAGGTCGCGGCGATCGTGACGTCGATCCGCAGCTTCTCGTGGCCGGAGGCGGTCACGTCGAGGCCGGTGACCGAGCCGCCGGAGGATTCCACGGCCGTGGTGAGCTGAGAGACCGCGGTTCCGCTGGCGGGAACCTCCAGCCGGACCGTCATCGAGTACGAGACGCTGGGCGCCGTTGCCATGGCCGAGTTCCTCTGCTTTCCCTAGCTTCATTGCTGCCCCACGCCGGCGATGGCCGGGCAGGGCTCTCCGATCGTCGCACCTACCTGCGAGTAGCAGGTAATAGTGGTCGTTTAGTTTTCGGAAAGTAGTTTCCACCATACGAGAGATGGCGGCTCCGACGGAAGCCCCGGAGGCCCAACGGACGGTCAAGGAACCGACCGGGCGGTCGACGGGGCCTCCCGCCCCCGGCCGCCGCCAACGACAGCAGGTCCGCGCCATCCATGGATGACGCGGACCTGCTTCTCACGCTGTGGGTGGCACCGGCCCGCCATGCTCGCCTCGCGGCAAGTGGTCGCTCGTAGCGACGAAGGTTGGGCCCGGGGGCTTGGATCGAGCCGGTGCCACCACCAGGCTAACAAATCGCCCCGCCAAGTGATTCGTCCTGCGCCGGTTGACCGGAAATCAGTCCCTGAGCAGGTCCGGGACACCGTCCGCGTCGGGCTCGTCACGGCGCCCGGAGACCACCGTGAGCTGCTGCGTCGCCCGGGTCAGCGCCACGTACAGCACCCGCAGGCCCGCCGGGGACTCGTCGGCGATCTCGGCGGGCGACACGACGACCGTCGCGTCGTACTCCAGGCCCTTCGCCTCCAGGCTGCCCAGCGCCACCACCCGGTCACCGAGCCCGTCCAGCCAGCGCGCGGCCTGCTCGCGCCGGTTCATCGCGACGACCACGCCGACCGTGCCGTCCACCAGCTCCAGCAGCCGCCGCGCCTCCTCCCGCACGGTTCCGGCCAGGTCCCCGTCGGCCAGGGCCACGAAACGGGGCTCCACGCCCGTGGAGCGGACCGCGCGCGGCGCCTCCATGCCGGGCATCGCCAGCGCCAGGATCCGGGCGGCGAGCTCGGCGATCTCGGCCGGGTTCCGGTAGTTCACCGTGAGCTCGAAGCGGCGGCGCGGGCGGCTGCCCAGCGCCTCGTCACGGGCCTCGGCCGCCTCCTCCGGCACCGACCAGGAGGACTGGGCGGGGTCGCCCACCACGGTCCAGGTGGCGTGCCTGCCCCGGCGGCCCACCATCCGCCACTGCATGGGGGTGAGGTCCTGCGCCTCGTCGACGATGACGTGGGCGTACTCGGTGCGCTCCTGGGCCAGCCGCTCGGCGCGCTCGCGCTGCGTCTCCTCCCGTACCGGCATCAGCTCCTCCAGCCCCGTGAGCTGGTCCAGCGGGTCCAGCTCGCGCTTGCGGCGCGGGCGGGCCGGGGTGCCGAGCAGCGTCTGGAGCTCGTCCAGCAGGGCCACGTCGTGCACGGACAGCTCCTCGCGGCGCAGCGAGCGGGCCACGCGGCGGACCTCGCCGGGGTTGAGCACCCGGCGCGCCCAGCGGCCCAGCCGCTTCTCGTCGGCCATCGCCCTGAGCACCTGGCGGGGCGTGAGCTCCGGCCACCAGGCGTCCAGGAACCGCAGGAAGCTGTCCTCGGTGGAGACGTCCTCGTCGAACGACGAGCGCAGCTCCGCCGCGAGCTCGGGGTCGCTGTGCCGGCTCCCGGCGCCGGACTTGGCGTACAGCGCGTCCAGCAGCAGCTTGCGGGCGCGCGGGCGCAGCAGGTTGACGGGGGCCGTACCGCCCAGCGCGATCTGGCGGATCCGGGACAGGTCGTCGGCCTCCAGCTCCAGCCGCCGCCCGAAGGCGACCACCCGCAGCCGGGAGGGCGTACCGGGCTCCGGCGCGTCCTCCCCGAGGGCGAGCTGCTCCCCGGCCCCTGAGGCCCCCGCGGCCCCCGTGGTCCCGGCGGTCCCTGCGGCACCGGGGCGCTCCAGCGCCCCGCTCACGGCCTTGCGCAGCACCTTCAGCATCCGCGAGGAGCCCTTGACCCGGGCCACGGCCGGTTCGTCGTACGCGGTGGCCTCCGCCCCGTCGACCAGGCTGCCGACCGCGCGGATCGCCACCTGGCCCTCCTCGCCGAGGGACGGCAGGACGCCCTCGGTGTAGGCGACCAGCAGGGGGGTCGGCGAGACGATCAGGATGCCGCCCGCGTACCGGCGCCGGTCCTGGTAGAGCAGGTAGGCGGCGCGGTGCAGCGCCACGGCCGTCTTGCCGGTGCCCGGGCCGCCCTCCACGTACGTCACGGAGGCGGCCGGGGCCCGGATCACCAGGTCCTGCTCGGCCTGGATGGAGGAGACGATGTCGCGCATGGTGTGGCTGCGTGCCTGGCCGAGTGCGGCCATCAGGGCGCCGTCGCCGATCACCGGGAGCTCGGCGCCGCCGAGGGTGGCGGTCAGCTCCGGGCGCATCAGGTCGTCCTCGACGCCGAGGACCTTGCGGCCCCTGGAGCGGATGACCCGTCTGCGCACCACCCGGCCGGGGTCGACCGGCGTCGAGCGGTAGAACGGCGCGGCGGCCGGGGCGCGCCAGTCGATCACCAGGGGCGCGTAGTCGGAGTCGAGGACGCCGATCCGGCCGATGTGGAGGGTCTCCCCGATCTCGGCCGTGTTGTCGGGGCGTACGGCGTCGTCGGCGGGCTCCACCGAGGTGTAGGCACCGTCCGGGCCCTTCTTGCCGTCCTTGCCCTGGAGCAGGTCGATACGGCCGAAGAGGAAGTCCTCGTACTCGTTGTTGAGCCGGTTGAGGTGGATCCCGGCACGGAACACCTGGGCGTCCCGTTCGGCGAGTGCGCCGGGCGTGCCGACCTGGCCGCGCTTGGCGGCGTCACTCATCAGGAACTCCGCCTCGTGGATCTTCTCCTCGAGGCGGCGGTACACCTGATCAAGATGGTCCTGTTCGACACCGATTTCACGGTCCCGGACCGAATCGACGGCTTCCTGCGCGGCCACCGAGGCCCCCTTCTGACGTGCATTGGGCAGCCGTCGAGCGTACGCCAAGGGGGGCACTCGTGTCAGGCGTCGACCTCCACGAGCCGCTTGCCTTCGAACGTACGGACCTCGAAGTGATCGATGTCGGACCGGTTCATGGACACGCCACCGTGGATGTACAGAGGGTTTTTGGCCATTTTGTCCGGGCTGTCAGGGATGCCGTATCCCCACTTCGGGACCGCCCAGGAGGTCACGACCTCCTCCTCGCCGGTCTTGGAGACGGCGACCAGGTTGCACTTCAGGGGGCCCTTGACGTTCTTGAGCTCCAGAACGGCGTGGGTCCCCCAGCCCTTGCTCTCCATCCCGATGGTCGCGCTGACCTTGGTGGACGCGTCGGTCGCCTGCACCTTCGCCTGCATGTGGTGGAAGAAGGCGTCCTCGGCGGGGCTGGTGGGGTGCGGGTCGAGCGCCTGGAGGGTCCCGGCGTCGTCGCGGGAGGTGGTGACCACCGCCGCCACCGGACCGCCGATGACCAGCGCGGCGGCGAGCGCCACGAGGAGGCGGGTACGGCGACGGCGCTGGGCGCGCTTGGCGGCGACCTCGTCGACCAGCCGGTCGATCAGCGGCGGACCCGATCCGGGCGGGGCTCCGGAGAACCCGGCGGCCGGTACGGGATCGGGCATCGGCAGCACGACCGGCTGGGCGGCCGGCCCCGGCGCCTCGGCCAGCATGGCCAGCATGGGTTCCATGCCGGCGAACTCGTCCAGGTGGGCGGCGCACACGGAACACCCCACCAGGTGCATCTCGAAGGCGGTGGCATCGGCATCGTCGAGAATGCCGAGCACATAAGCGCCCACGGCGTCGTGCACCGACTCGTTCTCGTACGTCGTCATGCCGAGATCCCCCTCTCCTCCAGAGCGAGCTTCATCGAACGCAGTGCGTAGAACACCCGGGACCGGACCGTCCCACTGGGTATGCCGAGGGTCTCGGCGGCCTCATTGACCGTACGCCCCTTGAAATAGGTCTCGACCAATACTTCCCGATGAGCCGGGGTCAAATCGTCGAGCGCATCAGAGAGCGTCATCAGCCATAGCGCCTTGTCGATCTCGTCCTCCGCGGGCATGACCTCCAGCGGCGACGGATCGACCTCCTGCGGCCGGGCCTGCCGGCTTCGGTGGCCGTCGATGACGATGCGCCGGGCGACCGTCACCAGCCAGGGTCGGACGGAACCGGTGGCCCGATTGAGCTGACCGGCGTTCTTCCAGGCACGGATGAGCGTCTCCTGCACCACGTCCTCGGCGCGCTGGCGGTCGCCGGCGACGAGGCGGAGCACATACGCGAGCAGAGGGCCGGCGTGCTCGCGGTAGAGCGCCCGCATCAACTCCTCGTCCGGAGCATCCGGGTTGGTACGCGGTGTGACTGCGCGGTGCCGAGCCCGATGCGTCCCACGACGGTCATCGGCCACGGCGGCATCCTTGCGCACCTGGAACCTCCCGGTCGAGACCTTGTCCGACTGCTTGTCCCCCATCACTACGGAGGGCGGCGCGGAACCACTCAAAGCGCGGGAGATTTTTTCGAAAGATCTTTTCGGATACGCGCGCGGTGGCGGGCGACGCGCTCCCGGTTGCCGCACAGTTCACTGGAGCACCAGCGGCGCCGGCGCCCTCGCGAGGTGTCCAGATACACCCGGGCGCAGTCGTCCCCCTCGCACTGCCGCAGCCGGGCGCGGGCGGCCGGGTCGGTCAGCAGGTCGATGGCGTCGCGTGCGACAGCGGCGAGCAGCGCGCCGCAGTCGGGCGTGCTTCCCAAAGCCCTGACCAGGTCGTTCCCTTCACCGGCCGTGGCCCGTACGGCGCGCGGCGCGGGAGGCGCGGCGGCGGCGAGGGTGTTGAGGCGAGCCAGGGCGCAATCGGCGTACCCGCCCCGGCCGTCGAGCTGCGCCCGCACCAACTGGCCCGTCCACCGTCGCAGTTCGCCGAAGCGGGCCACCCAGTGGGCGTCGACCGCGGGAAGCGGGGTGCCGGCCGGGACCAGGCCGGCCGCCACCAGCCATGCGGTGAGCGCTTCGGGTCCGGACAGCCGGTCCGGGGAGGACGGCTCCCCGGTCGCCATGAGATCGAGGCACAGCCGCCCCGAGTCGAACCGCCGCCCGCCCGAACCCGTGCTCCGGTCCGCCGCCATGCGCCAGTCACCGCCCCGGGGTCACCGCCCTGTGTCGTCAACAGAGTGCCCGCCCGGGGAGGTCACCGGAACCCCGCCCGCCCCTTTCCCGCCCCGCGGTGACGGGTGCGGCCCGTCGTGCGGCGGGCCGCCCGGCGGTGCCCGTGGCTGTCCGGCCGGCGGCCGGGCCGCCTTCGGCTATCCGTCCGCGTACTTGGCGTCGGATTCCGGGTCCAGCGCCAGCCGGTAGCCGCGCTTGACGACCGTCTGGATCAGCTTCGGGGCGCCCAGCGCGGAGCGCAGCCGGGCCATGGCCGTCTCCACCGCGTGCTCGTCGCGGCCCGCGCCCGGCAGCGCCCGGAGCAGGTCGCCCCGGGAGACGACCCATCCGGGGCGACGGGCCAGGCAGTTGAGCAGCGACATACCGGCGGGCGGGACGGGCCGCAGCTCGCCGTCGACGAGGACGGCCTGGCCCCGGATCTCCACCCGGCGGCCGGCCACCGGCAGTGTGCGGGCCCGCGCCGGGAGTTCCTGGCAGAGCAGTTGGACCAGCGGCCCGAGCCGGAAGCGGGCGGGCTGGACGGTGTCGATGCCGTGCGCCTGGAGCGGCAGGGCGGTGACCGGCCCGACGCAGGCGGACAGCACGTCGTGGTTGAGGGCGGCGAGGAGCTCGGGCAGCAGGCCCCGGCTCTCCGCGCGGGCCAGCAGCGAGGCGCCGGCCGGCGCGCTGGTGAAGGTGAGGGCGTCCAGGGAGCGCGTGACGGTCAGGTCGATGAGCCGGTCCAGCGGCCCCAGGTCCTCCGGCGGCATCCATCGGTACACCGGTACGACGACGACGGTCGCCCCGCCCTCCCGCAGCGCCTCCACGAACCCGGGCAGCGGCTCGCCGTGGAGCTGGAGGCCGATGCGGCGGCCCTCGACCCCCTGTTCGAGGAGCCGGTCGAGGACCTCGGCCATGGAGTCGGAGGCGGGCGACCACTCCTCGGTCAGCCCGGCCGCCCGCACGGCGCCCTTCACCTTCGGTCCTCGGGCCAGGACCTGCACACCGCGCAGGCAGGCCACGAGCTCCTCGCCGTACCCCCAGCCGTCGGCCGCCTCCAGCCAGCCGCGGAAGCCGATGGCGGTGGTGGCGACGACGATGTCCGGGGCGTCGGCCACCAGGTCCTTCGTGGCGGCGAGGAGTTCGGTGTCGTCGGCGAGTGGCACGATCCGCAGTGCGGGGGCGTGCGCGACGGCCGCTCCGCGCCGTTGCAGCAACGCACCCAGCTCGTCCGCGCGGCGGGCCGCGGTGACGCCGACCGTGAAGCCCGCGAGGGGCCCGTGCTGTTCCTGGTGCATGGCATCAGAGCCTGACAAGGATGCGTGACAGTCTCGGGGCGGCCGTATTTCGCCCCCGTTACGGCGCATTCCCGATCACACTTCGGAGTAACTGAGCTGCGGCTTCGCGGGCGCCTCGATCGGACGGCGAAGGTATACCGCCCAGGTGACGGCCAGACAGGCCGCGTAGAAGAGAAGGAAGGCGACGAAGGCGGCGGTGCCGGTCCCGGCGGTGGCGAAGGACTGGCGGAAGGCGAGGTTGATGCCGAGTCCGCCGAGCGCCCCGACCGCGCCGATGAGCCCCATCGCGGCGCCCGAGAGCCGGCGCCCGTAGGCGTCCGCCTCCTCGCCGACGAGTCCGGAGGCGTGCGCCTTGGCGCGGAAGATGACGGGGATCATCTTGAAGGTCGAGCCGTTGCCGAGGCCGCTCAGGACGAACAGGCCGGTGAAGCCGACGAGGAAGACCGGCAGCGACTCGACGACCGAGGCGTAGAGGACGACACCGGTCGCGCCGGCCATCGCCACGAAGGTCCCCAGGGTGATGCGCGCCCCGCCGTACCGGTCGGCGAGCGCGCCGCCGACGGGCCGGATCAGCGAGCCGAGCAGCGGCCCGATGAAGGTGAGCGAGGCGGCCTGGAGCGGGGTGCGGCCGAACTGTGTCTGGAGGACGAGGCCGAAGGCGAAGCTGTAGCCGATGAACGAGCCGAAGGTCCCGACGTAGAGGAACGCCATGATCCAGGTGTGGGGGGCCTTCGCGGCCTCCTTGACCGCTCCGGTGTCGTTCCTGACGGGCGCCAGGTTGTCCATGTAGAGCGCGGCGCAGACGGCGGCGACGACGATCAGCGGGAGGTAGATGCCGAGCACCAGCCGGGGGCTGGCGGCTCCCGCCGTGCCGATGACGAGCAGGCCCACGAGCTGGACGACGGGCACGCCGATGTTGCCGCCGCCCGCGTTGAGCCCGAGGGCCCAGCCCTTGCGGTGGAGCGGGAAGAAGGCGTTGATGTTGGTCATGGACGAGGCGAAGTTGCCGCCTCCGACGCCGGTGAGGGCGGCGACCAGCAGGAAGGTCGTGTACGACGTGCCGGGCTCCATGACCAGGAACGCCGCCCCGGTGGGCAGCAGCAGGAGCAGCGCGCTGAAGACCGTCCAGTTGCGGCCGCCGAAGCGGGCGACGGCGAAGGAGTACGGCACCCTGATCACCGCGCCGACCAGCGTCGCCATGCCGATCAGGAAGAACTTGCCCGCCGGGTCGATCCCGTACTCGGGGCCCATGAACAGGACCATCACGGACCACAGGGTCCAGATGGAGAACCCGATGTGCTCGGAGACGACGGAGAAGAGCAGATTGCGGCGGGCGACGCGCTCACCCCCGTCCCGCCAGAAGGTCTCGTCCTCGGGGTCCCACCGCTCGATCCACCGGCCGCTCATCGCGCACCTCCACTGCTGTCAGGTCCTGAATCCCGTCAGGACCTCACGCTAGGGAGGCCGCGTTTCAGCCCGGTCATGTGAGGTGACCGGGCTGAAACCTTGCTCTCACCCGGCGCCCGGCGAGGCTGTGAGCGCCGTGCCGGGCGCCGTCGGGCGCCGTCGGTGCGCCGTGGTGCCCAGGGCGCCTCAGCGGCGCGCCTCGCGCTTCCTGCCGTTCGGCCACAGCCGCGGCCTGCGCTGGGCGGCGACGTCCTCCAGCCACCCCACGGCCATGATCATCAGGCCGATCAGCGGGAAGACGACGATCAGCATGAGCACGGGGTAGGCGCTCTCGATGTAGCCGGAGTACGTCGGCCACACGCCCGGGATCTGGAACAGCAGGTCGATGACCGGGATCGTCGCCATGATCAGCAGGTTGTGCCAGAGGTAGATCGTCACGGCCCGGTTGTTGGCGAGGGTCACCAGGCTGTCCCACGCGGCCAGCTTCCCCGGCAGTACCTGCCAGGACGGGGAGTACTGCAGGAGGATCACGCAGAAGCCGAACGACCAGGTCGCCTGCGCCAGCGGGATGTCGTTGAGGTCCCAGCCGTCCGGTCCCAGGTGCCCGGAGGCCCACCACAGGCCGAAGGCCATGATCAGGGCGGACGCGGAGACGGAGACGTACCTGGGGATCTTCTGGAACAGCCCCTCGTTGTGCGCGAAGCCGAGGACCCAGCAGGAGCCGTAGCAGGCGAAGTCGCTGATCGCGTTGCCCGTCTCGCCCGGGATCCTGACGAGGCCGGAGCCCACGATCGCGGTGAGGCCGAGCGGAGCCAGCAGCGTCACCCATGGCACCTTGCGGAACGCCCACAGCAGCACCGGCGAGGCGATGACGAACCAGAGGTAGGCGCGGATGTACCAGAGGGGCCCGGCGGCCTGGACCGCCCAGGTGTCCTCCAGGAGCCCCGACGGGTCACCGCTGTGCCACGGGTACGGCGGGGCGCCGATCGGGAAGACGTAGGTGGCCAGCTTGGCGAACCACCACAGGCCCTCTTCCTTCAGCGGCTTCCAGCCCAGGTAGAACATGACCGGTACGACGGCGAGCGAGAACGCCCACATGGGCGGCAGCAGCCGCCGGACGCGTCCCCGGATCACGCCCCACGCGGGCCGGGAGAGGGAGCGCGCCATCAGCGACCCGGCGAGCGCGAACATCACGCCCATGGACGGGAAGAGGACGGTCAGCCAGGCCCAGCCGAAGATGTGGTAGACGATCACGCGGACCAGCGCGACGGCGCGCAGCAGGTCGAGGTAGCGGTCGCGGCCGGGGCGCGCGGCCGCCGGGGCGGGTCCGCCGGCCACGGTCGCCTTGTGCCGCGCCCGCGGGACGCCTCCGGTGGTTTCCAGAGAGGGGATGGTCACGCGACCGGCCTCCGGTTCTCACTGCTCTGGCGCTGGCCCGGGATGGAGCCGGGGGCCTCCACGACACCGGTCCGGCGCAGCTTCTGCCAGCGCAGCCGGCCGCCCGTGAGAGCGGTGATCCAGGACTGCAGGAGCACGACGTACATGAGCTGGCGGTACAGGAGCTGCTGGAGGGGCAGCGAGATCAGGTGGGTCATCCGTTCCTTGTCGAGCCGGAAGGCGTACGCGGCGCACACGGCCTGGATGGCGAGGACCACCAGCCAGGCGCCGACCGTCTTCTGGGTGGGCCCGAAGACCAGGCCGTACAGCAGGAAGACGTCGATGAGCGGTGCCAGCAGCGGGAACAGCACCATGAACAGCGAGACCAGGGGCAGGCCGACGCGGCCGAAGCGGCCGGAGGGGCCGCGCTCGATCACGGCGCGGCGGTGCTTCCACATCGCCTGCATGGTGCCGTACGACCAGCGGTAGCGCTGGGACCACAGCTGCTGCACGCTCTCGGGCGCCTCGGTCCAGGCCCGGGCCTTCTCCGCGTAGACCACGCGCCAGCCGTCGCGGTGCATGGCCATGGTGATGTCGGTGTCCTCGGCGAGGGTGTCCTCGCTCATGCCGCCGACCCGGTCCAGGGCCTCGCGGCGGAAGGCGCCGACCGCGCCCGGGATGGTGGGCATGCAGCCCAGCAGCTCGTACATGCGGCGGTCGAGGTTGAAGCCCATCACGTACTCGATGTGCTGCCACGCGCCGATGAGCGAGTCGCGGTTGCCGACCTTGGCGTTGCCCGCGACCGCGCCGACGCGCGGGTCGCCGAAGGGCTGCACCAGCTCGCCGACGGTGGACGGCTCGAAGACGGTGTCGCCGTCCATCATCACGATGATGTCGTAGCGGGCGTGCCGGATGCCGTTGTTGAGCGCCTCGGGCTTGCCGGAGTTGACCTGGCGCACCACCCGGACGTTGGGCAGCCACATCGCCTCGACGATGTCGGCCGTCCCGTCCGTCGAACCGTCGTCGATGACGATCACTTCGATGGGGTGGTCGCTGGCCATCAGGGAGCGCACGGTGTTCTCGATGCACTCCTTCTCGTTGTACGCCGGGACCAGCACGGTCACCGGTTCGGTGATGGGGCTGCCCCAGCGGAAGCCGCGTCGGCGGACCTTGCGGGCGTGCGCGAACGACAGGACGAGCATCAGGCCGAAACGGGCGAAGACCAGCACGCCGATGATGGCGAGGCCGCCGACCAGGACGCCGGTGGTGTTCTCCGAGACGGCGACCGCGGCGACGAACGCCCTGCCCTTCCACAGGTCGAGGCCGGACACCGGGGTGTGCGCGCTGGGGGCGCCGAGCGCCTCGGTCAGCACGGTGAACTCGTAGCCCCTGGCCTGCATCTCGGGCAGGAAGCGGTCGAGGGCCGCGACGGTCTGGGAGCGGTCGCCACCGGAGTCGTGCATCAGCACGATCGAGCCCTTGGTGCCCTCGGGCGTGGCGCGCTTGATGATCGCGTCGGAGCCGGGGCGCTTCCAGTCCTCGGAGTCGGTGTTGTTGAAGGCCGTGATGTAGCCGCGGCTGCCTATGTACTGCGTGACCGGCCAGGCCTCGTTGTCGAGCGCGCTGGAGAACGACGAGTACGGCGGGCGGAACAGCGAGGTGCGCACCCCGGCCGCGCCGGCGATGGCCAGCTGGTTCTGGGAGAGCTCCCAGTCGATCCGGTTGGCCGACTGGTAGGAGAGGTCGGGGTGGTTGAAGGTGTGCAGGCCGACCTCGTGGCCCTCCTTCACCATCCGCTCGACCAGGTCCGGGTAGCGCGAGGCCATGGTGCCGGTGACGAAGAAGACGCCGTGGGCGTCGTACTCCTTCAGCTTGTCCAGCACCCTCGGCGTCCAGACCGGGTCCGGTCCGTCGTCGAAGGTCAGCACGAGCTTCTTGTCGGGCACGCTCAGCGCCTTGGGGGCGTTCTTGTCACGTGCGTCGATGACCGGGCCGCCCTTGAGGATGTCCTCGGGCACCTGGTCGTAGGCGACGGGCGGGCGTACGCGGTGGTCGGCCAGGATCTCGCTGTGCACATAGCCGCGCAGCATCAGCATCGCGAGCAGCGCGACCAGGAAGAGCGACGGCAGCAGATAGCGCATGGGCAGCCTGCGCCGGCGGACACGCGTCTTCTTCTGCGCGCGCCGCCTGCCGGGGGATGTCATTTACTGTGCGCCTTCCGCGGCCAGGGGCTGGTTGCCGCCGTCTACGACCGGTGGATCGGTCGGTTCTTCCGTCGGGGTCGTCGGATCGACCGTGGGGTCGGGATCCGTCGAGGGGATGGGCGGCGGCTCGGAGGCGCCGCCCGAGGGCTGTACGACCGGGGGCTTGGGGTCCGGCTTGTCGACGACGGTGCCGCCGGTGCTCAGGCCGCTGCCGGGCGATGCGGTGGGCTCGGCGCCGGTTTGGGCGGGCGCGCCGCTCGAACCGCTGCCGGAGGGCTGCCGGACGACCGCCCCGGCGGAGTCGGTGGGGGCGGGGACGCCGGGTACCGCGGCCGGGACGCCGTCGGGGCCCGTGCTGCTGGAGGGAGCGGGGACGACCTGGGTGGTGTCCGTCTGTGTCTCGTCGGCGGGACCGGGTATGAGGAGCCAGGGAGCGCTGGAGTTTCCGCCGATGACCGCGGCGACCAGGGTGACCGCGTAGACGGCGCAGGCGATGGCCAGCACCCAGCCGAGCCGCCGGAACTTCTTGCTGCGCCGGCCGCTCTCGTCGACGAAGACCGGCCCGTCGGAGGAGGCCTCCGGGGCGGTCACGACGTCGAGCCGGGTGGTCGCGGGACCGAACGGCGGCTCCGTGCCCTGCCGCCCGAGCCCGTCGAGCTGGACGGTCACGTCGTGTGGCTCATATGTGTGCCCGTTTTGGGTGTTTTCTCGCCAATTATCCACTGCTGTACGCACATCCCCCACTGAACGGAAAAAGGGGTGCGCACGCGATTCCTGGGTATGTCGCCCCCGGCCAGGCCCCCACCCGGTCGACGCGCCCCCCTATCACACTGCACCCGGAGTACGAATGTAGCGCACCTGTGTGGCAGGGGTGCTTATGGTTCATTGATTGCTGCACATCTGCAACAAATCACCCTCCGGCAGCCAGGCCCCGGGCGGAATGTCCAACCATTTCTCCTGCTCGGCCAGCTCGGCGGCGGCCGTGCGCAAGGCTTCGACACCAGGGTGTCTGAGCCCCTTTCGCCACACGAGCGAGACCGGGGACAGCGGCACGGGGCGCACGAGCGGCCGCAGCACTGTGTCCGGCATCACGGGGAAGTCCACCGCGACCAGGACCGGTGTACGGGTTTTGGCCATCACCCGACGGAACTCCTCCGCTCCGATCGCCACCGGCGCGGGCGGCGCGATCCCGATGCCCCGCCCCGCGAACAGCCGCTCGGCCAGATCGGTCCACTCCCGGGTGCCGGGATTCCCGGCTCCCGCGTACAGGGACTCCCCCGACAGGGCGTTCAGTTCCACTTCGGCGTGTGCGGCCAGAGGATGGCCGAGCGGCAGCAGGACGCCCATCGGCTCGTAGCGCACCGTCTGCCGGTCGAGCCGGGCGCGGACCTCGGGCGCCAGCCCCCCGAAGCGCCCGAAGGACACATCGAGCCGCCCCGCCAGGATCTCGGCTGCCGCGCCGGTCAGGCCGCTCTCGAAACGGGCCATCAGCTCGCACTGCGGGGCCAGCTCCCGGGCCCTGGCCAGCACCCGGCCGGTGATCATCCCCTCGGTGTTGAGGTCCACCAGCAGCGGCCGCGCCTCGTCGGCGAAGGCGGCGCCGAGCTCGTCGTGGGCGGCGAGCACGCTGCGCGCGTACGGCAGCAGCCGCTCCCCCTCCGACGTGAGCGTCACCTGCCGGGTGGTCCGGGCGAACAGCACGGCACCCAGCTCGCGCTCCAGGCGCCGGATGTCCCGGCTGAGCGCCTGCTGGGCGACGTACAGCCGGGCGGCGGCGCGGGTGAAGTGGAGCTCGTCGGCCACGGCGACGAACGCGCGCAGCAGCCGGGGTTCGATGTCATGGGCCACGCGCCGAATCTACAACCGGGGTGCGTCAATGGGTGCGGTTCAGGTGTTGGACCGCCGCGGCGGGGTGCCACCAAGCTGGCCGCATGCCGCAATCGACCCTCCGGGGCCCCCTGCTGGGGCTGCACTCCGACTCCCCCTTCCCGGCCCCGCGCTACAAGGAAGCCTCCCCTCCGGCGCCTCGTCGCGCCTCGCGCAACGCCTACGTCCGGCTGTTCGGCGAGCCCGGGACCCGCGCCTTCACCCTGGGCAACCTCATCGCCCGGCTCCCCATGGGGATGTTCACGGTGAGCGCCGTGATCATGATCGCCGGATCGCGCGGTTCGTACGCCCTCGCCGGCGCCGTCACGGCCACCGGCCTGGCCGCCACCGCCCTGGTCGCGCCGTTCACCGCGCGGCTCGTCGACCGCCACGGCCAGGCAAGGGTCGCCGTGCCCGCGGCGCTGATCGCCGTGCTCGGCTCTCTCGCACTGGTGCTGTGCGTCCGCCACGACGCCCCGGCGTGGACGCTGTTCGCCGCGTACGCCGCGACCGCCACCACTCCCAACATCGGCGGGATGTCCCGCGCCCGCTGGGCGCACCTGTACCGCGACGACCCGGCGGCGGTGCACACCGCGAACGCCTTCGAGCAGGCCGCCGACGAACTGTGCTTCATGACCGGGCCGGTGCTGGCCGCGTTCCTGTGCGCGGCGCTGTTCCCGGAGGCGGGCACCGTGACCGGGGCGGTCCTGCTCCTGGCCGGCATCCTGATCTTCGCCACCCAGCGCGCCACCGAGCCGCCCGCGTCCCCCCGCGCCGGCACGGGCCGCACCCCGCTGCGCGCCCCCGGGATGCCCTCCCTGCTGGCGGTCCTGCTGGCCACCGGCGCGGTCTTCGGGTCGCTGGAGGTCGTGACGCTCGCCTTCGTGGACGGCCCGGCGGCCGGTGCGGTGGTGGCGCTCCAGGCGGCGGGGTCGTGCGCGGCGGGCCTCCTCTACGGCAGGGCCCGGCGGACGGCCCGGCTGTGGCCCTGCCTCGCCGCCATGGCCGCGCTGATGTCGCTGCCGCTGCTCGCGGCCACGCTGACCGGTGCGCTGCCCCTGGTCGCGGCGGCCCTGCTGGTCGCGGGCATGGCGACCGCGCCGGCCATGGTCACGGGCATGACACTGATCCAGCGCCGCACCCCGCGCGGCCGGCTCAACGAGGGCATGACCCTGGCCGTCACCGCGCTGATGGGCGGCGCGGCGGCGGGCTCGGCGACCGGCGGCTGGGCGGTGGAGTCGGCGGGTGCGGCCCTCGCGTACCTGGTCCCGGCGGCGGCCGCGGCGCTCGCCCTCGTACTCGCGACGGCGACGGCGACGGCGGAGCCGGCCCGGGGTACGACGAAGGCCCGGCTGTCGTGACAGCCGGGCCTTCGTCTATGAGAAACATGGGAAAGTGGAGATGGCGGGAATCGAACCCGCGTCCAACGGTGCAGAATCAGGGCTTCTCCGAGCGCAGTCCGCTGCGATTTTCTCGGCCCCGGAGATCACACGGACAAGTCTCCGACGGGCTCAGTCACTGTTTGATTTCCTTCCAGGCCCCGTGACCGGGCCTAGAAGTTTAGATCCCTTGATGATGCCAGGATCCGGGTCGGGATCACCCCCGGGCTGACACTTCGCAAATCGCTACTTAGGCAGCGAGGGCGAAGGAATCGCGCTTGGTGTTGGCGATTATTGGTTGCGACATATGGTTTACGAGATCATTGCCGCTTCCTCGGCTCGCTTCCCCTGCTTCGACATCCGCTGTCGAAACCGATCATCCCCATGTTCATTTTTCAAAACGTGCACCCGCTGTGGAGCGCACGGCCCATCGTACGTGACCAACGCACGACCATGCCAGCGTATTCCTCCGGACCGGGCAGGCTCCGTGCCGGCCGGGGGTGTCCGTCCGGGTCCTGCCGGACGCGGACGAGGGTCCTACGCGCTCCGCTGCCGCCGCCGCGCCGCGGAGATCGCCCGGTTCGTCTCGCGCAGGTCCTGCTTCTCGCGCAGGGTCTGCCGCTTGTCGTACTCCTTCTTGCCCTTGGCGAGCGCGATCTCGACCTTGACCCGCCCGTCCTTGAAGTACAGCGCGAGGGGCACGATCGTGTGACCCGTCTCCTGCGACTTCGACTCCAGCTTGTCGATCTCCGCCCGGTGGAGCAGCAGCTTGCGCTTGCGCTTGGCGGAGTGGTTGGTCCAGGTCCCCTGTACGTACTCCGGGACGTGCACGTTGTGCAGCCATGCCTCGTTGGCGTCGATGTGGACGAACCCGTCCACCAGCGATGCCCGTCCCATGCGCAACGACTTGACCTCGGTCCCCATGAGCACCAGGCCGCACTCGTAGGTGTCGAGGATGTGGTAGTCGTGCCGCGCCTTCTTGTTCTGCGCGATGAGCTTGCGCCCTGTGTCCTTTTCCTTAGCCATAGTCCCGCCATTTTCGCACTGTGCCGCAACTCTTTTAAGAAGCGCCCCCGAGGCCGCTCAGGACCGTCCGGCCCCGCTCCTCGGCCCCGTCGCCCGCGGTCAGGTCCGGGGTGATGCCGCGGCCGTCCACGCTGTGCCCGGCGGGGGTGCGGTAGTGGCCGACGGTCAGCTCGGCGACCGATCCGCCGGGCAGCCGGCTCGGCATCTGCACCGACCCCTTGCCGAAGGTGCGCGTCCCCACCGTGACCGCCCGGCCCCGGTCCTTGAGCGCGCCCGTCAGCAGCTCGGCCGCGCTCATGGTGCCGCCGTCGACCAGGGCGACCAGGGGCCGCTCGGTGTCCCCGCCCGGGGCGGCGTACAGCGCCTTCTCCCGCCCGTGGACGTCGTACGTGGCGACCAGGCCGCCGTCCAGGAAGGCCGACGCGGCCGTGACCGCCTCGGAGACCAGCCCGCCGCCGTTGCCCCGCAGGTCCAGGAGGATGCCGGCCCCCTCGGGGGCGCCGCGGACGGCGTCGCCGATCCGCTCGCCCGTACCCCGGGTGAACGCCGAGACCTTGATCAGGACGGCGTCGCCGCCCAGCCGCCGGACGGTGACGGCCTCGGTGGCCAGCCGGGCCCGGCGCAGCGTCTCGGTCCAGACGCGCGGGCCGCGCTGGACGCCGAGGACCACGGCCGATCCCGCCCGGGCCCCGGCCCCCTGGCCGTCGCCCCGCAGCAGGGCGACCGCCTCGGAGACCGAGCGTCCCCGCAGCGGGCGCCCGTCGATGGTGCGCAGCAGGTCGCCGGGGCGCAGTCCCGCCTTCGCGGCCGGTCCGCCGTCCTGCACCCGGGCCACCTCGACCCGGCCGTCGGCGCCGCGCCGGGCGGACAGGCCCACACCGACGTACCGGCCGTCGAGGGCCTGCTCGAACTCCTCGTACTCGCGCGGGTCGTACACCGCGCCCCACCGGTCCCCGCTGCGGCTGACGACCTCCTCGGCGGCCTTCGCCCCCGACTTGCCGTCGGCCACGGCGTCGGCCGCCGCCCTGGCCACCTCGTCCCGGTCGGCCGTGGACGCCCCGGCCGAGCTGACGGGCCGCACCGGCACCGGCCGCTCCTCGCGGGGGAGGCAGTTGGTCGCGGCTGCCGCGGCGAGGACGGTCGCGAAGACGAATGCCAGGGCCGCCCCGCGGCCCCCGGCGCCGCGGGGCCGGGTGCAGAACTCCGGGCCCAGCATGGCGCCCACTCTAGGACAAGCGAAAGGCGCCGTAGGGCCGTTGGCCCCACGACGCCCGGGGCGCTTGTCACACCTTGAGGTACTTGCGCAGCGCGATCGCGGCCGCGAGTGACGGCATGAGCAGGCCGATCACCACGACGAGGGGAAGGACCGTGATCACCGCGTCCCAGCCGATGAAGTTGACCAGGGGCATCTTCTCGGAGAGCGCGAGACCGCCGTCGATCAGGAAGTAACGCCCCGCCAGCAGCATGGCGCAGGCGACCACTCCGCCCAGCAGCCCCGCGAACGCCGCCTCCATGATGAACGGCATCTGGATGTAGAAACTGGACGCGCCGACCAGTCGCATGATCCCGGTCTCGCGTCTGCGGCTGAAGGCGGAGACGCGCACGGTGTTGACGATCAGCATCAGGGCGATGACGAGCATCAGCGCCATGACGAAGAGCGCGGCGACGTTCATGCCCCTCATCATGTTGAAGAGGTTCTCCAGGATGCCGCGTTGGTCCGCCACCGAGTGCACGCCGTCGCGCCCGGCGAACGCGGTCGCCACGACCTTGTACTTCTCGGGGTCCTTCAGCTTGACCCGGAACGACTCCTGCATCTGGTCGGGCGTGATGATGCTGGCGATGGCGGTGTCGCCGTACTGGTCCCGGTAGTGCTTGTACGCCTGGTCGGCCGTCTCGTACTGGACGCTCTCGACGATGTCCAGCTTGTCGAGGTCGTCCTCGATCTGCTTCTTCTGCTGGGCGGTCACCGCTCCCTTGGAGCAGGTGTCCGCGCCCTCCGCGTCGTTCTTGTTGCAGAGGTAGATGGTGACGTTGACCTTGTCGTACCAGAAGTCCTTCATCACGTTGACCTGCTCGCGCATGAGCAACGCTCCGCCGAAGAGGGCGAGGGAGAGGGCGACGGAGACGATGACCGCGAAGGTCATCGTGAGATTACGACGGAGGCCGACACCGATCTCCGACAGTACGAACTGGGCGCGCATCGCGTGCGTTCAGCCTTTCCTTGCTCAGTGCTGGTAGCCGTAGACGCCGCGCGCCTGGTCGCGTACGAGGCGGCCCTTTTCGAGCTCGATGACGCGCTTGCGCATCTGGTCGACGATGTTCTGGTCGTGGGTGGCCATCACCACGGTGGTGCCGGTCCGGTTGATCCGGTCCAGCAGCTTCATGATGCCGACGGAGGTCTGCGGGTCCAGGTTGCCGGTCGGTTCGTCGGCGATCAGCAGCATGGGCCGGTTGACGAAGGCGCGCGCGATGGCCACCCGCTGCTGCTCACCGCCGGAGAGCTCGCCGGGCATGCGGTCCTCCTTGCCGCCGAGTCCGACGAGGTCGAGGACCTGGGGAACGGCCTTGCGGATCTCTCCGCGCGGCTTGCCGATGACCTCCTGCGCGAACGCCACGTTCTCCGCGACGGTCTTGTTGGGCAGCAGGCGGAAGTCCTGGAAGACGGTGCCGAGCTGGCGGCGCATGTGCGGCACCTTCCAGTTGGACAGCCGGGCCAGGTCCTTGCCGAGAACGTGCACCATGCCGTGGCTGGCGCGCTCCTCGCGCAGGATCAGCCGCAGGAAGGTGGACTTTCCGGAGCCGGAGGACCCCACCAGGAAGACGAACTCGCCCTTCTCGATCTCCAGGGAGACATCCCTGAGCGCGGGGCGGTTCTGCTTCGGATAGGACTTGGAGACGTTGTCGAATCGGATCACGGGTGCACCACGGTCGGCAGGGAGTAGGTGAGCGTGACCATACGCGACCGGGGATGCCCCGCGCAGTCGCCGTCCGGCCTTGTGCCTTTTGTCCCGGCGGGCGTGGCGCCCGAACCGGGGGAATCCGGCGGGGCGCGCCTAAAATCCAGGGACCTGGCACAGTGGTAGGGGGAACGGATGCGTTTCCCTGAGCGTTGGGCGGAGAGAACTGTGTGCACAGTCCGCGTTTGCGGCTCCGCCGCGCGGAAGGAGGAAAGCGCATGACCTATGACCGACTGGTGTGCGCCAACTGCGCGGCTCCCGTGAACGAGGGCCGTTGCCATGTCTGCCGGGCGAACCGGGAGCGCCTCCAGCAGGAGGGCCCCCTCGGCGGACTGAACCCGGCGGCGCTGCTGGCACTGCTGGTGATCCTGGTCGCGGCGCTCGCGCTGCTGGCCCACCAGACCGCGTAGACCTCCCTGGGACAGCCGGAAGGGCCCGGACAGCCACCGAGAGTGGCGTCCGGGCCCTTCTGGCGTGCCGAGGGGGTCAGACGGCCGTGCGGCCGCCACCCACGAGGCGCGGCAGCATGCGGAAGCCGATGCCGCCCGCGATCATCGTCGCGGCACCGATGAGCAGGAACGAGGTCTCGGCGGCGCCGGTCTCGGCCAGCTCCTCCTTGGCCTTGCCCTGCTCGACCGGCTGGGAGCCGGCCGAGTCGGTGTCGGTGTTGTCGGCGCACTCGGCACCGTCGAGGTCGACGGTGCAGGTACCGGCGTCGCCCGAGGTGGAGCCACCGGTGGCGGCGGAGCCACCCGTGCTGCCGGTGCTGCCGCCCGTGGCGGTGGAGCCGCCGGTGCTGCCGCCCGTGGCCGTGGAGCCACCGGTGCTGCCGTTGCCGCCGTTGCCCCCGTTGCCGCCGTTGCCGCCACCGGTGGACGGACCGCCGGTGGTGGCGCCCGTGGTGCCCGGGTCGCCGGTCGTGGCGCCGGTCGTGCCGGGGTCGCCCGTGGTGGCACCGGTCGTACCCGGGTCGCCGGTCGTGGCGCCCGTGGTGCCGGGGTCGCCCGTGGTGGCGCCGGTCGTGCCCGGGTCGCCGGTCGTGGCGCCCGTGGTGCCGGGGTCGCCCGTGGTGGCGCCGGTCGTGCCCGGGTCGCCCGTGGTGGCGCCCGTGGTGCCCGGGTCGCCGGTCGTGGCGCCGGTCGTGCCCGGGTCGCCGGTGGTGGCACCCGTGGTGCCCGGGTCGCCCGTGGTGGCGCCACCGGTCGTGGAGCCGACGGTGTCGTTACCGCCGACGGCACCCGCCTCGATACCGTCCTTGCTGACCTCGGCGTTGACACCGATGCCCGCGACGTTGACGTCTATACCGACGGCGGAAGCGGCGCCCGCTGCGGTCAGGGACGCACCGGCTGCGATCACCGCACCGGCTGCGATCCGCGCTACGCGGACCCGCGTCTTCTTGGTCATCTGGCTGCTACCCCCAGTAGCTGATCTCGTCAGTGGAGCAGCGCTCGGGGCATCGGACACGGGGGGCTCGTCGCAGCCTCCCCCGATCACACACGCCCCAGACATGCGCATGCCGCGCGTCAGCTTTCCCAGTTTTAGGACAAGCGTCAAGGTCGTTGCGCGAACGATGCCCCAAATGATCACACTTGCCTGGCGTGCAACGATGCAACTGTGACGTAAACGCGGAACCGCCGCCCCTCATACGCCAGTTCCCTTGTCGACAAAGCGAGCTGGGGCCCTGCTCACCGCTTGCGTCAGCGAATCGGCGGAGCATCCGCCGGTTCCCCGGCGGGGCGGACCCGGCGGGCGCGCGCCTCCACGCGAACGGCGCCGGACCCGCCCGAGGGGGTCCGGCGCCGAAAGGCGTTGCGAGGAAGGGCCGTTGCCCTCCCGCTACTTCTCCTGCTGCTTGCGCCAGCGGATGCCCGCCTCCAGGAAGCCGTCGATCTCGCCGTCGAGCACCGACTGCGGGTTGCCGACCTCGAAGTCCGTACGGAGGTCCTTGACCATCTGGTACGGGTGCAGGACGTAGGAGCGCATCTGGTTGCCCCAGGAGCTGCCGCCGTCGCCCTTGAGAGCGTCCATCTTGGCGCGCTCCTCCTGGCGCTGACGCTCCAGCAGCTTGGCCTGGAGGACGTTCATCGCGCTGGCCTTGTTCTGGATCTGGGAGCGCTCGTTCTGGCAGGAGACCACGATGCCGGTGGGAAGGTGCGTGATCCGGACCGCGGAGTCGGTGGTGTTGACGCCCTGGCCGCCGGGGCCGGAGGCACGGTAGACGTCGACGCGCAACTCGGACTCGTCGATCTCCACGTGGTCGCTGGACTCCACGACCGGGAGGATCTCGACGCCCGCGAAGGACGTCTGACGGCGGCCCTGGTTGTCGAACGGCGAGATACGGACCAGGCGGTGGGTGCCCTGCTCCACGGAGAGCGTGCCGTAGGCGTACGGCGCCTTGACGACGAAGGTGGTCGACTTGATGCCGGCCTCCTCGGCGTAGGAGGTCTCGTAGATCTCCGTGCCGTAGCCGTGGCGCTCCGCCCAGCGCAGGTACATGCGCTGGAGCTGCTCCGCGAAGTCGGCGGCGTCGACGCCGCCCGCCTCGGCGCGGACGTTGACCAGCGCCTCGCGCTCGTCGTACTCGCCGGAGAGGAGGGTACGGACCTCCATCTCGTCCAGCGCCTTGCGCACCGACTCCAGCTCGGTCTCGGCCTCCGCCAGGGTGTCGGCGTCGTCCTCGGCCTCGGCGAGCTCGAAGAGCACCGCGAGGTCGTCGATCCGGCTCCGGAGCGCCTCGGTCTTGCGGACCTCGGCCTGGAGGTGCGAAAGCTTGCTCGTGATCTTCTGCGCCGCCTCCGGATCGTCCCACAGGGACGGGGCCGCGGCCTGCTCCTCGAGCACGGCGATGTCTGCCCTCAGCTTTTCGAGGTCCAGGACGGCCTCGATCGACCCCATGGTCGAGGAGAGGGACTTCAGCTCTTCGGATACATCGACGACTGCCACGACACCAGCGTAACGGCTGGCCGCGCCGGCCCGTCCCCCCGGAGGGAACGGGGCCGGCGCTCAGGGCTGGGAGGGGGCCGACTGCCTGGAGTCCCGCGGCGGGGCGGACGGCTCGTCGCCGCTGGTCGCCAGGTAGCCCCCGACCCCCGCCGCGGCCGCCAGGGCCAGGGCGACGACGCCCAGGGCGAGGCGGCGCTTGCGGACGGCCCCCGCCCTGTTGCGGGCCGAGCCGGGGCGGCGGCCGCCGGCCGGACGCGGCGCCCGGGCGGTGCCGAGCGGGCCGCCGGAGAGCTCGTCGGGCGCCGGGACGCGCATCGAGGTGTGGGTGTCCCGGTTGGAGTCGGTGGACGCCCCCGGCACCAGCGGCACGGCGGCCCGGCGCGGCTCGGAGGGCAGGGTGGGGTACGGGTCGTCCTCGTACGGCTCCGAGGACGGTTCCGCGTCCGGCTCGTCCACGTCCAGCGGCGGCATGCCCGCGACCAGCGGGAGCAGGTCGTGGAGGCGGGCGGCCAGCTCGGAGGCGCGCAGCCGGGAGGCGGGGGCCTTGGCCAGGCACTGGACGATGAGCTGCCACAGCTCGTCCGGGATGCCCGGGAGCGGGACGACCGTCTCCGTCACATGGCGGCGCAGCACGGCGCCGGGGTGGCCGCCGCCGAACGGCGTGAAACCCGCGAGCAGCTCGTACAGGACCGTGGCCAGGGCGTAGATGTCCACGGCCGCGCGGGGCGGCAGGCCCTCGACGATCTCCGGGGCCAGGTAGTCCGGCGTACCGATGATGCGGTTGGTCTTGGTGCGGCGCGGGGTGTCGATCAGCTTGGCCACGCCGAAGTCGGTCAGCAGCGCGGGGTGGGACCCGCCGGGGCCGAGCGGGCCCTCCATGTCGAGCAGGATGTTCTCCGGCTTGACGTCGCGGTGGACGACACCGGCGGCGTGCGCGGCGGCCAGCCCTTCGGCGACGTCCGCGATGATCGCGACGGCCGCCTCCGGGGCGAGCCGGCGCTCCCGGTCGAGCCGGGTGCGCAGGTCGGTGCCCCGGACCAGGTCCATCACGAGGGCGAGGTCGTTGCCGTCGACGACGAGGTCGCGGACGGCCACCACGCGCGGATGGCCGAGCCCGAGCAGCGCGGTGCGCTCCTGGACGAAGCGGCCGACGAGCTCCTGGTCGGAGGCCAGGTCCTCGCGCAACAGCTTGATGGCGACGGGCCCCTCGGGACCCTCGCCGAGCCACACCGTGCCGGCGCTCCCCCGCCCCAGGATCTGGTGGGCCGTGTACCGGCTGCCGATATTCCGTGCCAAGACTGCTCCCTCAGCGGCTGGCGTTCTCGACAAAGCTACGCGGGTGCGGGCGCCAGTACTCACTTCCGGAGGGAAATCACCCTCCGGAAGTCGACAAATCGGCAGAGCCGTCGATCGTGGGGGCGGTTACGGCGTCCCCGTACCGCCGCCGGCGTCCCCGCCCAGACCCGAGATCCAGTCGGAGACGCCCGAGACGGCGTCGCTGATCGCGGTCCAGTAGCTCTTGCCCTCGGCGACCCAGTCCTGGAGCGGGGTGAGCTCCCAGATCAGCCATCCCGCCACGAAGAACAGGATGATCGTGAACAGACAGCCCTTGAGGCAGCCGAGACCGGGGATCCGCATCGGATTGGCGCTGCGCTGCCGCGGCGGACGCGGCTCGCGCGGAGCCGGCGGCTGAGGCCGCTGCGGTTGCTGTGGTTGCTGCGGCGGATACGGCTGACGCGCCTGGTGCTGGGGCGCGTACTGCTGGGGCGGCGGCGGGGCGTACTGCTGACGCTGCGGCGGCCTGTGCTGCTGGGGCGGGGGCGGCGGCGGCTGGTGGCGCTGCTGCTGGGGCGGGTACTGCTGCTGCGGCGGCTGCTGGGGCGCCTGGCGCTGGGGGCGCCGGCGCAGCGGGTCCTGGCTCGGGTCGAGGTACTGGACCTGGGTCTGCTCGTTGCGGTCCCGGGCCGCGCGCAGCTGGGACTGCCACGGGTGCGGCTCCTCGGGCTGCGGCGGGCCGTCCGGGCGCGGCGGGAGCGGGGGCATGACGGCGGTGGGGTCGGCGTTGCCGCCCGGGCCGCCGTGGCCGCTGGTCGGCATCACGCTGGTCGCGGCGGCGGGGTCGTACTGGCCCGCGTTGCTCGGCAGGACCTGCGTGGGGTCGGCCGCCCCGGGGGTTCCGGGCACCGAGGCCGGAGCGGGGTCGGGGGCGAGCAGCGCGCCGACGCCCTCCGCGGCCTCGATCTGGGCGGGAGTGGCGTGCAGCCCGACACCGGCCGCGACGGTGCGCAGGGCGCGGGCGAGGTTCACCGCGCTGGGGCGCCGGTCGGGGTCCTTGCTCAGGCAGCGCTCGATGACCGTCCACAGCGGGCCGGGGACGGTGGAGGGCCGGCGGGGCTCCTCACTGAGATGCCGGTGCAGCACCTCCAGGGCCGTACCGCCGGCGAAGGGGGGCCGGCCGGTGACGAGCTCGTAGAGCAGGATGCCCGCGCCGTAGATGTCCACGGCGGAGGTCTGCGGGCGTCCCTCGGCGGACTCCGGAGCGACGTAGGCGGGCGTGCCGACGAACTCGTGCGTCCGGGTGAGGCCGGGGGAATCCGCGAGGCGCGCGATGCCGAAGTCGGTGAGCATCGGGTGCATCTCGCCGTCCCGCTCGGCGAGCAGCACGTTGGCCGGCTTCAGGTCCCGGTGCACGACGCCGTCCGCGTGGCTGGCGGCGAGCGCGTCGGCGATCTGGGCCGTCAGCAGGGCCGCCGCGACCGGCGTCAGGGGCCCGCTCTCGCGGATGTAGCGATGCAGGTCGGGACCGTCCACGAGGTCCATGACCAGGGCGAGGAGATCCCCCTCCACCACCAGGTCGCGGGTGCGCACGATGTTCGGATGGGTCAGGCGGAGGAGGACGGAGCGTTCCCGCAGGAACCGCATCACCACATCCGCGTCGTTCGCGAGCTCCTCCTTGAGGACCTTGATCGCGACGGTCTCGCCGGGCTGCCCCGGAACGGCCGCCTCGGCGCCCGCGGTCTCCCGCTGGCGGGCTCGCCAGACGGTGCCCGTGGCGCCGCGACCGAGCGGCTCCTCGAGCAGGTACTTGCTGCCTACCGGCCGCACGTCATGCGCTCCCTGCGATCGTGGTCCTTGCGTGGCCCCGGGCCGCCCTCTCGGGCCCGCCCGGGTCCGACCCACTTTAGTGCCGTCGGGCGGCACACCGGTCGGTCGTGCTCGGGTCCTGTCGTTGCCCCCTCTTGGTTCCCCCTCTGCCGGGGGGAAGACGCGTCCGTCGAACGGATGGTTGCCAGTGGGACATGCGACGCGGGTCATACATGAGCCCAAGGCGTACGCAAGCAGGCGTTTTCGTGATCACCGACGTCCGTTCAAGATCAATTCGAGGCGGGTCCCGGGCGTGTTGTCGGTGCCAGGTGCGAGGATGCCTCCAGCACGGCGCATCGTCGGGGTCGGGAGCCCCGCGGTCCGTGCCGACCTGTACCGGACCACGCGTCCGTGCCGGGTGGGGGGAGGTTCGACGGGCAGTTCCCCCAGCCGCGCACGCCGCGCAGAAGGGACCGCTGACGGCGATGCAGATCCGGCTGACCGTCCTCGCGGCGCCGCTCGGCGGCCAGCCCGCGGGGCGCGCGTGCGACGTGCTCGTCACCGCCCCCGCGGGGACCGCGCTGGCCGCTGTGGCCTCCGGGCTGGCCGCGGCCGTGTCCGGTCCCGACACCAGCGGCTCGGGCGCCGTCGTGCTGTACGCGGGCCGCGAGCGGCTCGACGCGCAGCGCTGCGCCCTGGGCGAGCCGCCGCTGGTGGACGGCGCGGTGCTCTCGCTGCAGGTGCCCGGTGAGGCCCGGGTGCCGGTGGAAGGCGTGTCGGCGCGGCTGCACGTGGTGGCCGGACCGGACGCAGGCGGCGTCCATCTGCTGCACGGCGGGGAGATCCGGATCGGCCGTTCGGCCGACGCGGACGTCCCCCTGGACGACCCCGACGTGTCCCGGCTGCACTGCGCGGTGACCGTCTCGGAGAGCGGCCGGGTCACGGTCGCGGACCTGGGCTCCACCAACGGCACGACCCTGGACGGCGCCGAGGTAGGCATCCGTCCGGTCCGGCTGGCGCCGGGCGCGCTGCTGCGGCTGGGCGAGTCGACGCTGCGGCTGACGACCGGCGCGGCCGACCGGGACTGCTCCCCGCTGCCCACGGCGCCGGACGGCGAGGGGCATGTGCGCGTGATCCGGCCGGGCACCGGGGACGGCGCGGGTACGGATCCCGGCGCGGCCCCGGTCCCGGGCGCCGCCCCTTACGGCGGCGCCCCCGGAGCCGTACCGCCGCAGTCCGGCACGCGCGCGCACGACGGCCCGCCCGCGCCCCCGACCCCGCTCGTACCGGCCCAGGCCGCGCACCACCCCGGGGCCGGGGCGCGGCCACCGGAGCGGCCCGGCCGGGAGGACGCCTTCCGGCCCCAGAGCGCCACCCCCGCCCGTGGCACGCCGGTTCCCCCCGACCGGGCCCGGGCGTCCCTCGGCGACTCCGACTCCGACGGCGAGGGCCCCGACCGTTCCGGCGGCACCACCCGCAGACGGGGGATAGGCGCCTGGGCGCGGCGGCTCGCCGGCACCCGGGCCGACGGCCCGGAGCCCGGGGCGCCGCACGGCGCCTCCCCCGTGCCGGCCGCCGACGCCTCCCGGCGCGGGCGGCTCGCCGACACCTGGCCCGACCCCTCCGCCGTCCTGCTCACCGCGCTCGGCCCGGGCCCCCGGCTGTGGGAGCGGGGCCCCGCCCACCCCGAGTCGCTGGTCGTCCGGCTCGGCACGGCCGACCGGGCCGACCTGCCGGCCGTCCCGGTCACCGTCGCGCTGCGGGAGGCCGGGGCGCTGGGTCTGGCGGGCCCCCGCGCGCGCCTGGCCGGCCTGGCCCGTTCGGTGATCGCGCAGCTCACCGCGCTGCACGCGCCGACGGACCTGGAGATCGTGCTGATCAGCGCCGACCGGGCCCGGTCCCTGGCGGACCGCAGGCGCGAGTGGGGCTGGCTCGGCTGGCTCCCCCATGCGCGTCCGGCCCACGGCCAGGACTGCCGTCTCCTGCTCGCCTACGACCGCGACCAGGCCGCAGCCCGCACGGCCGAGCTGACCCGGCGCCTGGACGACGGCCCCCTGGGCACCGGCTGGGCGAGCGCCGACCGCAGGGCCGTCGCGGACGCGGCGGCCCGCTTCGACGGCGCGTACACGGTGGTGATCGTCGACGGCGACCCGGGCACGGCCGCGCTGCGCGAGACCACGGCCCGGCTGGCCGGCGCCGGACCGGCGGCCGGTATCCACCTGGTGTGCCTCGCCGAGACCCCGGCCGCCTCCCCCGTCTCCCCCGTCACGGCGACCTACGAGACGGCGTGTGCGGCGTCGCTGCCGTTCCGCGAGTGCGGTGCCGTGGCGCTGCTGTCCGGTGATGTGGCGACCGCCCTGCGCCTGATGCGTACGGCGGGCGGGCAGCCCGCGGGGCACGGCACGGTCGCCGCCGTGGACGCCGTCTCCGGCGCGTGGGCCGAGCGGTTCGGCCGGGCCCTGGCGCCGCTGCGGGTCGAGGGTTCCGCGCCGCGCGGCAGGGCGGCCGCCATGGCGCTGCCCCCGTCGGCCCGGCTGCTCGACGAGCTGGAGCTGGCCCGGGCCACGCCCGCCTCGCTGATGGCCCGCTGGGCGTCGGCCCCCGACGGCACCGCGGTGCTCGGCACCGGGCCGCGCGGTCCGCTCCGCGTCGACCTCACCGAGGAGGGCCCGCATCTGCTGATCGAGGGGCCGGCGGGCAGCGGCCGCACGGAGCTGCTGCGGGCCGTCGCGGCCTCGCTGGCCGCCGCCTCGCGCCCCGACCGGCTGGGGCTGCTGCTCGTCGACGGAGCGGGCGGCGAGCGCGGGGACGGCCTCGCCCCCTGTCTGGAGCTGCCGCACGCCTCGGAGCACCTGGTGGCCTGCGACCCGGTGCGGATGCGGGCGTTCGCGCAGGCCCTGGGGGCGGAGCTGAAACGGCGCGCCGAGCTGCTGGGCCGCCAGGACTTCGCCGAATGGCACACCCAGCGCGAGGTGGCCGGCCGGATGGTGGGCCAGCGCCCGCCGGGCCCCGGCGAGCAGCGCGGCGATGCCGATCCGGCGGCCGGCGGCACGCTGCGGCTGCGGCCCGCCGCCCGCGTCGCCTCCGGGCGGAGCGAGGTCCCGCCGCCGCTGCCCCGCCTGGTGGTGCTGGTCGACGACTACGACGCGCTCGTCGCGCCCGCGCTCGGCAGCCCGGGCCGGCCCGCGGCCGGTTCGGTCGTGCGGGCGCTGGAGGCCGTGGCGCGGGAGGGCGCGCGGCTCGGCGTGCATCTGGTGGCGACGTCCGCGCGGCCCGACCGGACGGCCGACACCGAGCTGGCGCACGGCGCGCGGCTGCGGGTCGTGCTGGACGCGCCCGCGGTGCCCCGGGGACCGGACGACCCGTCGCCCGGACGGGGCCGGCTGGGGCATCCGGACGGGCGGGTGACCCCGTTCCAGGGCGGCCGGGTGACCGGGCGCATCCCGCGCACGGCGACGCTGCGCCCGACCGTGGTCCCGCTGGAGTGGGAGCGCATGGGCGATCCGCCGACGCGCCGTCCCGTGCGGGAGCTGGGCAACGGCCCGACGGACCTGGCGCTGCTGGCCAGCGCGCTGGAGCGGGCCGCCCGGTCCGTCGAGGCGACACCGCTGCCCCCGCTGACCGCGTCCCTGCCCTGAACGGGCCGGTTCGAGGAGTAGTTTGACGCTACGTCACGAGCCCATCACGATCGCAGACGCGACACCGAAGGCGGTATTGCGACCCCCGTGCACCGGGCGTAGACCTGACGGACGGGACGCGTTCGCGCACGGGAGAGACGGGGCAGTGATGCGCACAACTCTTCGAGCACGCAGGGCTGTTGTGGTGATGGGCGCCGTGGGCGCCCTGGCCGTCGCGGGGTGCGGCGGTGACGGTGACGCCGGGCGCCAGGGGGCCGGTGCGAGCGAGAGCACCGGTCAGGAGACCGGGGCGACCGTCCGGCTGCCGAAGCTGACCGGCGAGAAGCTCCAGGTGGTGGCCGTGTGGACCGGCCCCGAGCAGCAGGCGTTCACCAAGGTGCTCAAGGAGTTCGAGAAGCGCACCGGGGCGGTGGTCTCCTACGTCCCGACGCAGGACGCGATGCTCAACTACATCGGCACGAAGATCGCGGGCGGCTCGCCGCCCGACGTGGCGATGCTCCAGCAGGTCGGCGCGCTCAAGGAGGCGGTCGGGCGCAAGTGGGCCAAGCCGGCCGGTGCCGAGGTCAAGGCCCAGCTGGCCAAGAACTTCGCCCAGGGCTGGCAGGACCTCGGCGCGGTGAACGGCACCCCCTACGGCGTGTACTTCAAGGCGGCGAACAAGTCGCTGGTCTGGTACAACGCCGCCGCGTTCGACAACGCGGGCGCCACCGAGCCGAAGACCTGGAAGGAGTTCCTGGCCACGGCCGAGACCCTCTCCGCGTCCGGCGTCACGCCGGTGTCGATCGGCGGCGCGGACGGCTGGACCCTCACCGACTGGTTCGAGAACGTCTACCTCTCCCAGGCGGGCCCGGAGAAGTACGACCAGCTGGCCCAGCACCGGATCAAGTGGACCGACCCGTCCGTGGCGCGGGCGCTCGGCACCCTCGCCGAGCTGTTCGGCAGGCCGGAGCTGATCGCGGGAGGCGCCGACGGCGCGCTGCAGACGGAGTTCCCCACGTCGGTCACCGACACCTTCACCGGCGGCGACCAGCCCAAGGCCGCGATGGTCTTCGAGGGCGACTTCGTCTCCATCAACATCGCCCAGACCCCGGCGAAGATCGGTACGGACGCCAAGGTCTTCCCGTTCCCGGCCGTGGGCGCCCAGGCCCCGGTGGTGACCGGTGGCGACGTGGCCGTCGCACTGACCGACCGGCCCGCCGCCCAGGCGCTGCTGACCTTCCTGGCCTCCCCGGACGCGGCGGAGATCTGGGCGGGCGAGGGCGGCTTCATCTCCCCGAACAAGTCGCTCGACGTGAAGGCGTACCCGAACGACGTCCAGCGCGACATCGCCAAGGCGCTGATCGCGGCGGGCGACGGCTTCCGGTTCGACATGTCGGACCAGATGCCGCAGTCGTTCGGCGGCACGCCCGGCAAGGGCGAGTGGAAGGCGCTCCAGGACTTCCTGAAGAACCCGAAGGACGTCGCGGGGACCCAGGCGCGCCTGGAGGCCGACGCGGCCAAGGCGTACAAGGACTGACGCGGTGACCGCGTCCCCGGGGGGAGGCCGGGCGGGCGCCACGCCCCCCGCTCCCCCGCACGGCACACGTGAGAGCGCCCCGGCCGGCCGGCGCGCGAGCGTCACCGGCACCCGCGGGGCCGTCGCGGCCTGCTTCCTGCTCCCCGCCCTGGTGCTGCTCGGCGCGCTCGTGGTCTACCCGATCGGGTACTCCGTCCACCGGTCCTTCTTCGACCGGTCCGGCGGCGGCTTCGCCGGGTTCGCCAACTACGTGGAGATCTTCACCGACGACACCATCCTCACCGCGGTCCGCAACAACGCGATCTGGGTGGTCGTCGCGCCGACCGTCGCCACCGCGCTCGGGCTGATCTTCGCGGTGCTGACCGAGCGGGTGCGCTGGGGCACGGCCTTCAAGCTGCTCGTCTTCATGCCGATGGCGATCTCGATGCTCGCGGCGGGCATCATCTTCCGCCTGGTGTACGAGCAGGATCCAGACCGGGGGGTCGCCAACGCCGTCATGGTGGGCGTGCACGACACCTTCGCCGAGTCGGCCGCCTTCCCCAAGGCACGCCCGCTGCCCGTCCATCCGCTCAGGGCGGCGGGCGGCGGGGCGTTCGTCACCGAGGAGCCGGTACGGGCGGGCACCCCCGCGCTGCTGCCGCTGGTGGGCGTCGCCCCGGCCGGGATGCCGGACGACGCACGGCCCGCGAAGGCCGCCGTGCCGGGCGACGGCACGGTCACCGGCACCGCGTGGCTGGACTTCACCCGCGGCGGCGGCGGACGGCCGAACGTCGTCGACGGCCGGGAACCGGGCCTCAAGGGCATCAGGATCGAGGCGGTGAAGGACGGCCGCGTGGTCGCCACGGCCACGGCGGGCGCCGACGGTACGTTCACGCTGCCCGCCTCGGCGGACGGCGCCCTGCTCCGGCTGCCCGCCGGCAACTTCCGGGAGCCCTACAACGGCGTCGACTGGCTGGGCCCGGCCCTGGTCACGCCGGCCATCATCGGCAGCTACGTCTGGATGTGGGCGGGCTTCGCGATGGTGCTGATCGCGGCGGGGCTGGCGAGCCTGCCGCGCGAGCTGCTCGAAGCGGCGCGGGTGGACGGCGCGAACGAGTGGCAGGTCTTCCGCCGGGTGACGGTCCCGCTGCTCGCGCCGGTCCTGGCGGTCGTCCTGGTCACCCTGATGATCAACGTGCTGAAGATCTTCGACCTGGTCTTCATCATCGCGCCGGGCTCCGTCCAGGACGACGCGAACGTCCTCGCGCTCCAGCTCTACCGCTCGTCGTTCGGCACGGACGCCCATCCCGGCGTCGGCAGCGCCATCGCCGTACTCCTCCTGCTGCTGGTGATCCCGGTGATGTACCTCAACATCCGCCGGATACGGAAGGAGACCCGGCGATGACCACGACCGGCAGCACCGTCACGGCGAAGCGCTCGCCCGCCGCGCGGATCGCCGCCCGGGCCGGCGGCGGCGCGATGCGCGTCGTCCTCGTCCTGGTCGCCCTGTTCTGGCTGATGCCGACCGCCGGCCTGCTGATCTCCTCGCTGCGCGACCCCGCGGACATCAACGCGAGCGGCTGGTGGCAGGTCTTCACCGCCCCCGCCCAGCTCACGGCCGACAACTACTCCGCGCTCCTCGACAACGGCGCCATCACCGAATCCCTCCTCTCCAGCGTCCTGATCACCGTGCCGGCGACCGTCCTGGTCGTCGTCATCGGATCGCTCGCCGGCTACGCCTTCGCGTGGATGGAGTTCCCCGGCCGCGACTGGTGGTTCCTGGCCGTGGTGGGGCTGCTGGTGGTCCCCGTCCAGGTCGCGCTCGTGCCCGTGTCCCAGCTGTTCGGCGAGATCGGCCTCTTCGAGACGACGCTCGGGGTCGTCCTCTTCCATGTGGCCTTCGGACTGCCCTTCGCGGTCTTCCTGCTGCGCAACTTCTTCGCGGAGATCCCCCGGGAGCTGCTGGAGGCCGCCCGGCTGGACGGGGCGGGCGAGATCCGGCTGTTCACCCGGGTGGTCCTGCCGCTCGGTGCCCCGGCCATCGCCTCGCTCGGCATCTTCCAGTTCCTCTGGGTGTGGAACGACATGCTGATCGCGCTGATCTTCGCCGACTCCGAGTCCCCGCCGATCACCGTCGCGCTCCAGCAGCAGGTGCGGCAGTTCGGCAACAACATCGATGTCCTGGCGCCCGGCGCCTTCGTCTCGATGGTGATCCCGCTGGCCGTCTTCTTCGCCTTCCAGAAGCAGTTCGTCTCGGGGGTGATGGCCGGGGCGGTGAAGTGACATGCGGTCAACCCGTGGCTGACGCCGGGCGGTCGGTCACCCGGCCGCCACCGGCGGTTCGTCCCCCGTATGCCACGGCGGGCGTAACCCGGTCGGTCGACCGGCAGTTCCCGGGCCATGCCCCGGTTCAGCGTCATCGTCCCCGCGTACAAGGTCCAGGCTTATCTGCACGCTTGCCTGGAGTCGGTGCTCTCCCAGTCGTACGACGATCTGGAAGTGATCGCCGTGGACGACTGCTCGCCGGACGGCGGCGGGGCGATCATCGACGAGTTCGCGGCCGCCGACAGCCGGGTCGTCGCCGTGCACCTGCCCGAGAACACCGGCCTGGGTCCCGCCCGCAACACCGGGCTCGCCCGTGCCACCGGCGACTACGTGCTCTTCCTCGACGGTGACGACACCCTGGCGCCGGGGGCGCTGCGCGCCATCGCCGACCGGCTCAAGGAGACCGGCGGCCCCGATGTCCTGGTGTACGACTACGCCCGTACGTACTGGTCGGGCGAGGCCGTGCGCAACGAGTTCGGCGCGCACCTGACCGAGGTGGGGCCGGCCCCCTTCACCCTGGCCGACCGCCCCGGTCTGCTGAAGGTCCTGATGGTGGTCTGGAACAAGGCGTACCGGCGGGATTTCGTCGAGCGCCAGGGGTTCGTCTTCCCGCCCGGCTTCTACGAGGACACCCCGTGGAGCTATCCGGTGCTGATGGCCGCCGGGTCGATCGCCACCCTGGACCGGGTCTGCGTCCACTACCGCCAGCGGCGCAGCGGCAACATCCTCACCACCACCAGCCGCCGTCACTTCGACCTCTTCGACCAGTACGAGCGGCTCTTCGCCTTCGTCGACGCCCGCCCCGAGCTGGCGTGCTGGCGGCCGGTGCTGTTCCGGCGGATGGCCGACCACTTCACCTCGGTGTTCACGGCCAGGGACAGGCTGCCCCGCGGCACCCGCGCCGAGTTCTTCCGCCGCTCCCGCGCCCACTACCGCCGCTACCGCACGCCCGGAGCCACGCCGAAGTTCACCACCCGGATGCGGCACGCGCTGATCAGGTTCGGCAACCATCGCACCTACCGCGCGATCACTCTGGCCCGGGTGCTCAGGCGCCGGGCCGCCCCGCACGCCGTCGCCGCCCTGCGCGCCCTGGCCGGCGCCCTGCTCCAGGTCCACTACCGCGTCCAGCTGTGCCTGCCGCTGCGCGCGGACAGGGCGGTGTTCAGCGCCTACTGGAGCCGCGGGTACGCGTGCAGCCCGGCCGCCGTGGAGGAGCGGGTCCGCGCGCTGGCCCCGCACATCCGCACCTCCTGGATCTGCCCGTCCGCGCTGGCCCACACGGTGCCGCCCGCCACCCGCCGGGTGCGGCCGGGGTCCGCCGCGTACTGGACGGCCCTGGCCCGGTCCAAGTACCTCGTCAACAACGTCAACTTCGACCGGCGGCTGATCAAACGGCGCGGGCAGCTGCTGATCCAGACCCAGCACGGCACGCCGCTCAAGCACATGGGCCTGGACCTCCAGCACCGGCCGGCCGCCGGCGGTTCCACCGACTTCGCCGCCCTGCTGCGCAACATCGACAAGTGGGACTACCTGGTGTCCGCGAACCGCCACTCCACCCTGGTGTGGGAGCGGGTCTACCCGGCGGCCTACCGGACGCTGGAGTACGGCTCCCCGCGCAACGACGTCTTCCAGCGGGCCAGGGCCACCGATGTCGCCCTGCTGCGCGAGTCGCTGCGCATCCCCCCGGGCCACACCGCGATCCTGTACGCCCCCACCCACCGCGACCACCTCCACCCCCAGCCGCGGCTGCTCGACTGGGAGCGGATCCTGCTCGCGCTCGGGCCCCGGTTCGTGGTCCTCGTCCGGTCCCACCCCACGCACGACGACGGCCCCGGACCCGTCCCGCACCCGAGGATCATCGACGTCTCCGGCCACCACTCGGTCGAGACCCTGTGCCTGGCCTCCGACGCCCTCGTCACGGACTACTCGTCACTGATGTTCGACTACGCGGGCCTCGACCGCCCGATCGTGGTGCACACCGAGGACTGGGCCGCCTACGACGCCGCCCGCGGCACCTACTTCGACCTGCGGGACTTCCCGCCGGGCGCCGTGGCCCGCTCGCAGGACGAGCTGATCGACATCTTCGCCACCGGCCACTGGCGCGGCTCGCGATCGGCCCAGCTGCGCGCCGCGTTCCGCGCCCGGTTCTGCCCGTACGACGACGGCCACGCGGCCGAGCGGGTGGTACGGCACCTGTTCCTCGGCGAGGACCCGGCGGACCTGCCGCCCTTCGTGCCGCTGGAGGAGCGCCGCCCCGCCCCGGCGGCGACCGGCGCAGGGGCGACGGTCTTCCCCGCCCTCGCCCCGCGCCGGGAGGCCCCGGCGGGCGGCCGGCCCAGTCCGGCGGAACCCCGCGCTTAGGGCCCCGCGCGGAGAGGCCCCGCGCGGAGGTCCGGCACATGCGGGACCCGCGCACACAAAGGGCCGGCGCCAGAGGGGCCGGCACGCGGGGCCCCGGGCGTCAGCGGCGGGCCAGCGCACGCGCCGCCCTGCGCAGCGGGCCGCGCTGCACGACCTGGCCGAGCAGCATGCCGACCACGCCCTGCGGGCGCCAGCGCAGCTGGAGCCGGCCCGCGCCGTGCCCCTCGGGCTCCACCGTGATGCGGTGCCGCCCCGGTCCCGCCAGGACGAAGGGCGTGAAGTCCAGGGGCGCGAGCATCACGCCGGTGTTGCCGCTCTGCCCGTCGCCGATCTCCAGCACCGGATGGCGCACCCCGAGGAAGCCGTGCGCGGGCAGCGGGGCCGCGGCGAGGTCGAGCCGTACGGTGCCCTCGTAGACGCCCCGCGCCACCGGGTCCATCCGCAGTCCGGTGGTCATCCGCCGCCCGGCGGGCGAGATGTGCAGGTGCGCGGCCTGGGGGGCGAGCGGGAGGCGCAGGGCCGGGTCGTAGGTGCGGACGGTCAGGTCGACGGCGGCGCCCGGCCCCTGCTCGACCCGGGTGATCTCGTGCCGGAACGCGGCGGCGGCGAACGGGCACCGGGTCAGGTCGAGCGCGGTCAGGTCCAGGTCGCGCCGGGCGGCGTCGCCGACCGGCAGCGCGCCGCCCCAGTAGGCGCGGCCCCGCGCGTCGGTGGTCATCTCGCGGGGCCCCACGCCGTGCCCCAGCCCCCGGGCGGCCAGCCGGACCTCCGCGTACCGGCCCTCGCGCAGCAGGCCCACGACGACCCGCTCGGCGTGGCCGAGCCGCTCGAAGGCGGCGGGCGACAGCTCGTCGAGGTAGGGCACCGTCTCGTCGGCGAACCGGGCGATCCAGGGGATCTCGCGGTACGGCAGGTCGCCCGTGTACATCCGCAGGTCGTGGGAGAGGAACTTGAAGTCCTTCTCCTCGCGCACGGCGGCCGAGCAGCCGTGTCCGGCGAGGAACTGGTCGATCATCCGGGAGATGGCCACCCGGTCGCGGACGTTGCCGATGAGGTGGCGCTGGTTGGAGATGGTGGCCTTCTCGGGCGCGGCGTGGGGGTCGACGTACCAGCGGTAGACCGGCTCGGGGATGACGGTGAAGGCGTGGGCGAGGGTGTAGGCGCGCGCGGAGAACAGCTGGTCCTCGTAGTGGATGCCCTCGGGGAAGCGCAGGGCGTGCCGGTCCAGGAAGTCCTTGCGGTACATCTTGTTGGTGGCCAGCGGTTCGAAGAGCAGCCGGGGTTCGGCCTCGATGCCGTGGACCGTGCGGCGGCGTCCGTAGAGCGGTGCCATCCAGGTGGAGGTGGCGCCGGTGCCCGCGCGGACCCGTCGCACCGCGCCCATGACGAAGTCGACGGGCTCCTCGCGGTGGGCGGCGAGCAGCAGTTCGACGGCCTTCGGCGGCAGTTCGTCGTCGCTGTCGAGGAACATCAGGTACGGCGCCCGGGCGATCTCCATGGCCCGGTTGCGGGGCGCGCCGCAGCCGCCGCTGTTCTCCTCCAGCCGGAGCAGGCGGATGCGGTGGTCCTTGGCCGCGAGGGCGGCCGCCACCTGGGGCGTGGCGTCGGTGGAGTGGTCGTCGCTGATGACGATCTCGATGTTGCGGTGGGTCTGGGCGCGCACGGAGGCGACGGCGCGCGGCAGCCGCGCCGCGTCGTCGTGCACGATGACGGTGACGGTCACATCGGGGTCGGTGCTCATCGGCGGGTGGCCTCCTGCGGCGTGGGGGCGGGGGTGCGCCGCTCCAGCGGCAGCACGGGCGGCAGGCTCTCCTCGCCCTCGCCGAGGAAGACGCGGCGGACGACGCGCTCGGCGGCGCGCCCGTCGTCGTACTCGCAGAAGCGCAGCCGGAAGTCGTGGCGCTGTTTGGCCGACGCCTCGTCGCACCAGGCGCCGTGGGCGAGGATGTCGGCGAGCTCGTCCTGCGTACGTGCCACCGGTCCCGGGGGTTCGGCCGTCAGGTCGAAGTACACGCCCCGGGTGAGGGTGTACGTCTCCCAGTCGTCGGCGAGGATCACGATGGGGCGGTCGAGGTTGGCGTAGTCGAACATGATCGACGAGTAGTCGGTGATGAGCGCGTCGGCGGCCAGGGCGAGCTCCTCGACCGGGTCGTACCCGGTGACGTCCAGGACGCGGTCTCCGGCGGACCGTCCGGCGGTGGGGCCGTCGGCGTACAGGTAGTGGCCGCGCACGAGCAGCACGGTGTCGTCGCCGAGCCGCCGCACGAGACGGGCCGCGTCGAGGCGGGGCGACGGGCGGGCCTCGTAGTCGCGGTGGGTGGGGGCGTACAGCAGGGCCCGCTGGCCTGGCCGGACGCCGAGTTTGGCGCGGGCGGCGCGGACGTCCTCGGCGGTGGCCCGGTAGAGGATGTCGTTGCGGGGGTAGCCGTAGTCGAGCGACCGGTGGCCGGAGGGGTAGGCGCGCCGCCAGGTCTCGGTGGAGTGGCTGTTGGCGGACAGGCTGTAGTCCCAGCGGTCGACGCGTGCCAGCAGGGCGTCGAAGTCGAGGTCCCGGGCGGCGGCCGGGTAGGGCCGCTGGTCGACGCCCATGTGTTTGAGCGGGGTGCCGTGGTGGGTCTGGAGGTGCACCGTGCCGGGGCGTTTGGCCAGGGCGTCCGGAAAGTTGACGTTGTTGACCAGGTACTTGGCGCGGGCCAGGGTGCTCCAGTAGCGGGCGGTGCCCGGGACGACGTGGTCGGTGCCGGGAGGCAGCAGGGGCACCGCGCTCTCCTCGACGATCCACACCTGGCGGATGTCCGGCTCCAGTTCGGCGAGCTCGGCGGCGATGGCGGCGGGGTTGCAGAAGACTCCCCGGCCCCAGTACGCGGAGAAGACGGCGAGGTCCTCGTCGACGCTCCGGCAGCGGGCCAGGCGGTAGCGGCCGCGGGAGTGGGCGTCGACGGCACGGTCGGCGCAGACGGCCACGCCGGCCTGGAAGGCGCGACGGGCGTCGTTGGCGGTCCGCAGCAGCCGGTAGCGCAGATAGGCGTTGCGGCCGAGCAGTGAGTGGCGTACGCCGTCGAGACCGCCGGGGCGGCGGTGCCCCTCGGGGCGGAAGCGTTCGGCGTGCCGGGCCGCCCGCCGGAAGAACTCGGTGACCAGGGCGGGCGGGAGCTCGTCGCGCCGGGCGAGGGTCGCCAGGTAGTCGTCGACCATCCGGTCGTACAGCCGGGAGCGCAGGGCGGTGGAGACGGCCGCGTCGCCGGCGAGCCGGTGCAGCCGCTCGTACTGGCCGAAGACCGCGAAGTGCCGGTCGGGGTGGGCGGCGCGGCGCTGGGCGGGGCGCTCCGTGCGGCGGGTCAGCGCGACGGTGTCGCAGCAGGCGACGCTCCGGGCGAGCAGCAGCACGGCGCAGGAGACATAGAGCTCGTCGTGCCCTTCGGTGCCGATGAGCTCGGGGTGGGCGGTGAGCAGGCGGGCGCTGATGAGGCGGTTGCCGAGGAGGGGGGCGACGTCCAGCAGCGCGGGGTGGGCGGCGAGGGTGGTGGTGTCCGGCGCGCGGCCGAGGACCGGGCCGTCGCCGCCGGGGACGTCCTCGGCCCACCAGGTGGCCTGCTGGTGGTCGCAGAGCAGCACGTCGGGCTCCCGCGCCCGGTCACGCAGTCCGTCGAGCCGGTCGGCGAGCGCCGCCACCGCGCCGTCGGGCAGCCGGTCGCAGCCGCGCAGGAACTGGAGGTACGTGCCGCGGGCGGCGCGGGCGCCGGCGGCCCGGGCGACGGCGTCGGGCGCGTCGGCCGGTACGGACACGACGGTGACGCGCGGGTCGAGCGCCTCGTGGACGCGGGCGAGGGCTCGTGTCCCGTCGTCACCGGCGGTCACGACGATGTCGAGGTCGGGGTGGGTCTGCGCGGTGACGCTCTCCAGACAGGCGCGCAGGCGGCTCTGCGAGGATCGGCCGGACACGATGACGCTGAGCTTGGGCATGAGGTCGTGCGGTCCTTCGGGTCGTGCGGTCCTTCGGGAGGAGGTCGGTTGCGTTCGGCGGCCGGCGAGGCCGGCCGCTCCGGACGGCGAGGTCAGTCGCGCTGGCCGGCGAAGACCGTCACCAGGCCGATCACCACCAGCAGCGAGCCGGCCCAGGTCCACACCGAGGTCCGCTCGTGCAGCAGGGTGGAGCCGGCCAGCACGATCAGCAGGTAGCCGAGGGCGTTGAACGGGTAGGCGAGCGACAGCGGCACCTTGGCGAGGGTCGTCATCCACGCGAGGGCGGAGACCGCGAAGACGGCGAGGCCCAGCACCACCCAGGGGGTGGTGGCGGCGCGTACGGCCAGTGAGCCGCCGTCGCGGTCGACGGCGGCGGCCGCGGTCCCCATGCCGTGCTTGAGCATGATCTGGCCCCCCGCGGACGAGAGGACCGCGAAGAGCAGCAGCGACAGGCTGGCCAGGGTCAACGTCCGCCTCCGCGCGGGCCGTACCGGTCCGGGGTCATACGCCGACCCGGTCCGTGGGGCGGTCGGTGGGGACGAACTGACGGTTGAGGATGTCCTGGACATCGATGTGCTCCCCAGCGATGATCGTCCGCGCGGCGTGCGGGGTCAGCAGGGCGACGTACTGGTAGCCGAAGACGGTCGGCCGGACGCGGGTGAGCAGCTTCGACACCCCGCCCAGCACCCTGGCGACGGTTCCGCCGCCCAGCACCGGCCAGAAGGGCGCGCCGGTGGCGCTCATCGACAGCACGTCGTACCCGGCGGAGCGCACCGTGCGGCGCAGGCTGGCACGGGTGAAGAAGCGCAGGTGGGTCTCGTCGAGGATGCCGCGCCGGTCGTAGTCGAAGACCCCGAGGGCGACCCGCAGCCGTGAGTACCAGTGCCCGAAGTTCGGCACGGAGAGCAGCACCTGGCCGTGGGGGTGCAGCACCTGGCGGAGCTGGGTGAGGACGCGTTCGGGCCGGGAGAGGTGTTCGATGACGTCCGCGGCGACGATGTAGTCGTAGCCGTCGCCGATGCCGTCGGGCAGGCCCTCCTCCAGGTCCGCGGGGAAGAAGGCGGAGCAGCGTTCGCGCACGCCGTCGATCTCGACGTGGTCGATGCCGGTCACCCGGTGGCCGAGCGCTTCGAGCCGCTCGGCGAACAGGCCGCCGGAACAGCCGACGTCGAGGACCCGGCCGGGCGGCAGGGAGCGCATCCGCTCCAGGATGACGGCGTGGGAGGAGCCGTCGCCCTCCTTGAAGGCGTACGCGGCGGGCTTGGGGATCCAGGAGCAGGTGCCGAACCCCTTCTTGGCCAGGCGGTATTCGAGGACGTCCTTGACGACGTCCTTGGCGTAGCGCAGGCCGTTGACGTAGCAGATCTCGTCCCCGTAGTAGGTGGGGATCGGGATCTCCCTGATGCGCATCCCCGCGTCCGCGAGCTGGACGATGATCTGGGTGTCGAAGTCGAAGGCGTCGGTGTTGCGCTCGATGGGCAGCGCGCGCAGCGCCTCGACGCTGTAGGCGCGGTAGCCGGAGTGGAACTCGGTGAGCGCGGTGCCCAGCAGCTTGTTCTCCAGCCTGGTCAGCACGCGGTTGCCGAGCCACTTGTAGACCGGCATACCGCCGCGCAGGGCGTCCTTGGGCCGCATCATGCGCGAACCGAACACGGCTTCGCACTCGCCCCGTTCCAGCGGCTCGACCATCCGCGGGAGCAGTTCGGGGGCGTACTGGCCGTCGCCGTGGAGGAGGACGACGATGTCCAGGCCGCGCTCGGCGGCCAGCGCGTACCCGGCCTTCTGGTTGCCGCCGTAGCCGAGGTTCTTGGTGTGCCGCATCACGACCGTGGGGGGTCTGCCGTCGAGCTGGGACCAGCGGCAGCCCGCGGTGAAGGTCGCGTCATGGCTGGCGTCGTCGAGGATCAGGATCTCGGTGATCTTCGGCCGGAAGTCCTCGGGGATCCGGTCGAGGGTCTTCTCCAGCGTCGATTCCGCGTTGTACGCGACCACCAGGATGCCGATCCTGGGGCGCTGGCCTTCCGTCACGGGGCTCACGTGGCTTCTCCACTCTCGCGGGGTCTCGCGGGGTCGCGCTGGGGGCAGGGGCGGGCTGGGGCCGGGGGTGTGTCCGGGGGCGCGCCGAGGTCCGGGGGCACGCCGAGGTCGGGGGACGGACAGGGGTCAGGGGACGGGCAGGGGTCAGGGGGCGGGCTGGTCGGCGTGGCGGGGCTGCCGTTCCGAGCGCGGCCCGGCGATGTCGATGCCGGTGGCGGGCGGGCGGGCGGCGTCGGCCCGCGCGGCGGCCAGTACGCGGCGGACACCGGTGGCCACGCACACCGCGAGGACCGCCCAGCCGAGCGTGCCGGCCGCCATCTCGGCGAGCGTCCAGTGGACGGGCCGCTGCCCGGAGTAGACGGAGGTGGTCACCGCGCCGACGACGAGGCCGTAGGCGAGGCCCTGCCGGAGCCCTACGACGAACAGACCGGCCGCCGGCCAGGCGAGGTACTGCACGCCCGAGGCGGTGCTGAGCAGCAGCAGGAGGCCGAGGGTGACGGCGACGGCGACGGGCAGGTCGGCCGGGCGCCGCCAGGCCAGCCAGACGCCGACCGCCATGATCGCGAGGACGATCAGGAAGTGGCCGTCGCCGCGGACCATGGAGACGTAGTGCTCGGGCACGCCGGCCCAGCGGGCGAAGCGGACGATGCCCCAGAAGCTGAAGTTGCCGCCCGCGTACTCCAGTACGTTGGCCCGGAGCCCGCCGGGCACGGTCGCGATCACCGGGCCCCAGACGGCGAGGAACAGTGCGGCGAAGCCGGCCGTGAACCGGGCCAGCGCCGGTCGTCCGGCGTGCCGGGCACCCACGAAGAGCAGGGGCAGGGCGACGACCGGGATGAGCTTCACACTGACGCACAGGGCCGCGGCGAGTCCGGCGGCCAGCGGGCTGGCCCGGTCGACCAGCAGGTAGGCGGCGGCGAACGCGAACATCACGGCCACCGAGTCGGTGTTCCCGTGGTAGCCGCTGGTCGCCACCAGCACCGGGCACAGGGCCGCGCCGATCGCACAGAGGACCGCCGTCCGCACGGTGCCCCGTCTCCGTACGATCTCGAACACGAGGACGACGGTGATGAGGTCGGCGAGGCAGGCGGGGAAGCGGATCAGGGGCCGCCACGGCACGCCGTGCTGTGCCAGCCACTCCATCCCCAGCAGCATCCAGCTGGCCAGTGGCGGGTGGTTGTAGACGGGCAGCCAGGGCAGCGGCTCACCGTAGATGCGTACGGGATCCGTCCGGGCGATGGCCCGGGCGAAGCCCCAGAAGAAGCGCACATCGGCTGGCCCTCGGGTGGACGCCGCGAGAGCCATCTTGGCGACGAACGCGACCGCCGCGACAGCGACGACGACGATCCGGGCTTTCCGTACGTCACGGGACAGGGGCGACATTCTGGCGCTCATGGTGGGCGAACGTAGCAATACCCATGGCACCTGACGAAGCACCGATTAACACACTTACGCCGTGGCGGAGTTCGCTGCATGGGCGTTATCGCCGCAGAACTGAATCACCGAATCACACGTATGGCCCAGGGGCGCATGGACGTCGTGGCGTAATCGGCGGCGCTCAACTTTCGTTCACATTCCGCACCTTGTTCCGGCCCGGGTCCGATCCCCGGCCCCCAACGGGCCCCGCCCGCCCCCTCCCCCCGCGGGTTTCGCCCGCCCCGATCCCCCGTTCAGCCCCAGGCCCCCGCTCCGACGGATCACGTCAGGTCAGGTCCAGTGAAAGCACTCGTACTCTCCGGCGGCGCCGGCACCCGGCTCCGCCCGATCACCCACACCTCCGCCAAGCAACTCGTACCGGTCGCCAACAAGCCGGTGCTCTTCTACGGGCTCGAATCCATCGCCGCGGCCGGCATCCGGGAGGTCGGGATCATCGTCGGCGACACCGCGCGGGAGATCCGCGACGCGGTCGGGGACGGCTCCCGGTTCGGCCTGGACGTCACCTACATCCCCCAGGAGGCGCCGCTCGGCCTCGCGCACGCCGTGCTGATCGCCCGGGAGTTCCTCGGCGAGGACGACTTCGTCATGTACCTGGGCGACAACTTCGTCGTCGGCGGGATCACGGAACTGGTCGAGGAGTTCCGCGCGACCCGGCCGGACGCGCAGATCCTGCTGACCAAGGTGGCCGACCCGCGCGCCTTCGGTGTCGCGGAGCTGGACGTCGACGGCCGGGTGGCCCGGCTGGAGGAGAAGCCGGCCCACCCCCGCAGCGATCTCGCACTGGTCGGGGTCTACCTGTTCAGCCCGGCCGCGCACGAGGCGGTGCGCTCCATCGCACCGTCCGCCCGGGGCGAGCTGGAGATCACCCACGCGCTCCAGTGGCTCATCGACGAGCGGCGCACGGTCAAGTCCACGATCATCTCGGGCTACTGGAAGGACACCGGCAACGTGGCGGACATGCTGGAGGTGAACCGTTCCGTCCTGGAGCTGCTCACCCCCCGCAACGAGGGCAGCGTCGACGAGGCGACCGAGATCATCGGCCGGGTCAGCATCGGCGGCGGCGCGACCGTGCGCGCCTCGCGCATCGTCGGGCCGGTCGTCATCGGCGCGCACACGGTCGTCGAGAACTCCTACATCGGCCCCTCCACCTCGATCGCCGAGCACTGCCGGGTGACGGACAGCGAGATCGAGTACTCCATCGTGCTCAGCGGTTCGTCGCTGCACGGCGTGGGGCGTGTGGAGGCGTCCCTCATCGGCCGTAACGTCGAGATCACCCCGGCCCCGCCCATCCCGGCCGCCCACCGCCTGGTGCTCGGCGATCACAGCAAGGTGCAGATCTCGTCATGAACGGCACGAAGACCGTCACGCGCGTGCTGGTGACCGGCGGCGCCGGCTTCATCGGCTCGCACTACGTCCGTACGCTGCTGGGCCCGGACGGACCGGACCGGACCGCCGTCACCGTCCTCGACAAGCTCACCTACGCGGGCAATCCGGCCAACCTGGACCCGGTGCGCGACCACCCCGGCCTCACCTTCGTCCACGGTGACGTCTGCGACCGGGAGCTGGTCGGCAAGCTGGTCTCCGAGCACGACCAGATCGTCCACTTCGCCGCCGAGTCCCACGTGGACCGCTCCCTGGCGGACGCGGACGCCTTCGTACGCACCAACGTGCTGGGCACCCAGACGCTGCTGGACGCGGCCCTGCGCAACCGCGTGGACACCTTCGTGCAGATCTCGACGGACGAGGTGTACGGCTCACTGGAGTCGGGGTCCTGGACGGAGGAGGAGCCCGTGCGGCCCAACTCCCCGTACGCGGCGACCAAGGCGTCGGCCGACCTGATCGCGCTGGCCTGCCACCGTACGCACGGCCTCGACGTACGCGTGACGCGCTGCTCCAACAACTACGGCCACCACCACTTCCCCGAGAAGCTCATCCCCCTCTTCATCACCCGGCTGCTCGACGGCGGGCGGGTGCCCCTCTACGGCGACGGCTCGCACGTCCGCGACTGGCTGCACATCGACGACCACGTGCGGGGCATCGAGCTGGTCCGCACCCGGGGCCGGGCCGGCACGATCTACAACATCGGCGGCGGCACGGAGCTCTCCAACAAGGAGCTGACCGGGCTGCTCCTGGCGGCCTGCGGCGCCGACTGGTCGAGCGTCGACCACGTCGAGGACCGCAAGGGCCACGACCGGCGCTACTCGGTGGACTGCTCCCGCATCCGCGCGGAACTGGGTTACCGCCCGGCCAAGGACTTCACCACGGGTCTCGCCGAGACGGTCGCCTGGTACCGGGAGAACCGCTCCTGGTGGGAGCCGCTGCTCGACCGGGCCGTGCTGTGAGCCCGACCTGGCTGGTGACCGGCGCGGGCGGCATGCTCGGCCGGGACGTCGTCGCCCGTCTGGGGGACGAGGCGGCCGGTCTGACGCGCGGCGAGCTCGATGTGCGCGACCCGGCCGCCGTACGGGCCGCCGTGTCGGGCCTGCGCCCCTCGGTGGTCGTCAACTGCGCCGCATGGACGGCGGTGGACGACGCGGAGGCCCGCGAGGCGGACGCCCTGGCGGTCAACGGCACGGCGGTCGGTCACCTGGCGCGGGCCTGCGCCGAGGCGGGGAGCGTCCTGCTGCACGTCTCCACCGACTACGTCTTCGACGGCGCCGCCCGCGCGCCGTACGCGGAGCACTCCGTACCCCGGCCGCGCACCGCGTACGGCCGGACCAAGCTCGCCGGCGAGCGGGCGGTGCTGGAGTCGCTGCCGGAGCTCGGGTACGTGGTCCGGACGGCGTGGCTGTACGGAGCGGGCGGCGCGAACTTCGTACGGACGATGCTCGGGCTGGAGGCGTCCCGCCCGCGCGTGGACGTGGTGGACGACCAGCGCGGCCAGCCGACCTGGAGCGCGGACGTGGCCCGCCTGCTGGTGGCGCTGGGCCGCTCGCGGCCGCCCGCGGGCGTCTACCACGCGACGAACTCCGGGGAGGGGACGTGGTACGACCTCGCCCGGGAGACGTTCCGTCTGACGGGCGCCGACCCCGAGCGGGTATGTCCCACCACGACGGCCGCCTTCCCCCGCCCGGCCGAGCGCCCCGCGTACAGCGTGCTGGGCCACGACCGCTGGCGGGAGACGTGCGTGGCACCGGCGCGCGACTGGCGGGAAGCGCTGGAGGAGGCGCTTCCCGCGCTGGTCACCGCCGGGGGATGAGACCGTCGGGTGAGGGGGCCGGGCGCCCTCGCGCCCCTCACTCCTCCATCACGGCACGGAACGTGATGGCGAACTCCTGCCACCCCGGTGGCAGGTGCTCGGCCTCTTCGGCGATCCGTTCCGTGGTCTTCAGCAGATCGGTGTAACAGGCGTGCGTCTGGCGCTGGAGTTCCGAGCTGTCGGGGTCGGCCGCGCTGGCGGCAGCGCCTTCCAGCACGTCCTTTTCCCATCTGTCGACATCCGTGACGGCGGCCTTCGGGATCACGACCTCGGAGGTCCCGGCCGTGAGCGTGAGGGAGAACCCGTACACCCAGGCGGGCGAATAGGAATCGGTCTTGGGCCCCAGGGCGAAGGCGACGCTCCTCGCCTCGCCCGGCCCGACCCCGAAACGCATCGCCTGGACGATCCGGTGGCCGTTCTCCTTCGCATCGACGGGTACGGCCACGGGAAACCGCACATAGTCGATGGCGCCGCCGCCCGCACGGGAGCAGCGCAGCATGTGCGTGACGGCGAAGAAGTCGAACCGGGCCGACGTCACGGACGCCGGCTCCTCACCCGAGTTTCCCAGCAGGACGTCGATGACCGGAGCGTCGTAGACCTTCTTCACCTTCTCGGCCTCGGGGGTGATCCGCGTCTGGCCGTGCAGCTCTTCGATACGGCCGACCGCGACGCTGTCCACCGTGACCTCGGAGGTGGTACTGGGCTCGGGCTTGAGATCGGGGAACAGGTCGATGAGCAGCCCGGTCGCCGTGACGACCAGGCCGAGTACGAGAGACGCCCCCACGATCAGCACACCGATCCGGTGCGCCTCGAACGATGCCTGGGTCCGCTCCCAGAACGAGCCCGCACCGGCGGCGGACCGCCGTGAGCGGGCCGCCCGGTCGCGCGCCGCCGAGTTCCGCGTCGGGCCTCCGGCGGCACCCCGTTGTCTTCCCACCATGTGATCCCCCCGTCTCCGTACTGGGCGACGCAGCCGGCCACGTCCAGCTCGGTGGGCTCCTGCGCCACCAGGGCCTTCTGCCGCACGGTGAAGAGCTGCACGTACTTCAGGGCCGGACACGCCTTGGCGTCCTCATGGCGCCACTTGGACGCGACGACGGTGACCACGGAGCCCTTCACGGAAATCTTCCGGACCTTGGCTCCGGTCCTGATCGCTTCGCCGTAGTCGGTCGCCGTCCCGGGCATGCGCACCAGCGTGCTGATCACCCGTGGCGCATCGGCGGCCGATCCGCCGTCGTACGCGACGACATGGCTGAACGAACTGGAGTCCCCGGTCACGCACTCGAAGGAGGCGATCACCTCCGGCGTCCCGTCACCCGTGACGTCCGTCCGCACCGGAGCGAGCGGACTCTCGACCCCGAGCCCCGGGACCGAGCAGTCGATGAGACCGTCCGCCGCCTTGTTGAGCTCCTCGGCACTCAGCTCGGCCACCGTACGGGGGCGCTGCTCCGGTGCTCGGTCGCACCCGGCGCCCGCCACGGTGGAGACCACGACGAGCGCCACTGCTGTCGCTGCACGTAAGGGTGTACGAATGACAGGCCCCCGCCCTTGCTCACGCCCCGGACTCGCGCTTCCTGTCTACCCGAAGTCCTGCGGGGCGTAAGCCGCTTTCGCCCAAGTCCCCCGGACGCGGGAGGCCCGGTGGCGGGTGCTCTTCGGGATCGTCACAGCCGGGAGACGAAGTCCGCCCAGGCGGCGGGACCGACGGCGAGCGACTGCCGGTCGGTGTCCTTGGAGTCCCGGACGTGGACCGCGTCGGTCCGCACGGCGGCCTCGACGCAGTTGTCGCCGCCACCACCGCTGTAGCTGCTCTTGATCCAGACCAGGTCGGTGGTGCTCATCGCTCGGCCGCGTGCGTCGTGAAGGCGGACCACGCGCCGGGTGACACGGCGAGCGACTTGCCGCCCCCGCCGCCGCTGTAGCTGCTCTTGAACCAGACGAGTTCTACGCTCATGACCGAGTCGCCGTACTGCACGGCTGCGTGCCCGGCCGGGACTTCGCGGTGCACCTGGCGTACGACATCGCCGCGCGCACCGTCCGGGTCGAGGTCTCCGACACCCACCCGGCCGGGCCCGCGCTCGCCGCCCCCGCCTCGGACGACGAACGGGGGCGGGGCCCTGTCCTGGTCGACGCGCCGGCGGAGCGGTGGGGGGGTGCGGGAGCGGCCGGGGCCGGGGAAGACCGTGTGGGCGGAGTGCTCCGTACCGGGGTGAGGTCAGAGCGCGGCGAGCACCTCCCGCAGCCGGGCGCGCAGGCGGTCGTCCGCGTGGACGACCTCGTGGTCCAGCACCGTGCCGGTCACCCGCGCGTCCCCCTCCGCCAGGACCGTCAGACGGCGCACGTGGTCCGCCGTCAGGGCGGTTCCGCCCAGGGCCTCCAGGGCGTCGCACGCGCCCATGGGGTCGGCGCGCGTCTCGGCGGACCGCAGGGCGGCCTCGGCCAGTGCGGACCGGTGCGACGAGTCCGGCTCGGCGGCCACGAGGGCGAGCACGGCGGTGGCCGTCTGTTCGGGGTCGTCGAGCAGCCGCTCCAGACGCGGGACCAACGGACGGGCGGCGGGGCCGAGAAGCGCGGCCGCCCGGGCGGCGCGTATCGCGCTCCAGGCGAACCAGGGTTCTCCGTCCGCCCGGTCGAACACGGAGTCCAGGACGGGCAGGACGGCGTCCGCCTGGCCGGTGATCCGCCAGAGGGCCTCGGCGACGGCCACGTCGGCGTCGAGCTCGGAGGAGGTCGTGAAGCCGTCCGGGCGCGGTACGGACAGGGCGTTCGCCAGCGCGTCGAGCAGCGGGGACGCGGCGGGGCCCAGTCCGGCGGCCGTCCGGGCGGCCTCGCCGACCAGTTCGGGGCCGCCGCTCTCCAGTCGTCGGCCGAGCACCGGAAGGAGCGCGGCGCTCTCGCCGGTCAGCTCGTGCAGGGCCCGTGCGACCGGGAGCGAGCCGTCGGCGGACGCCGCGCGCAGCACACCGGCGGCGTGTTCGCGCTCGCCGGCCGGCCCGTCGGCCGCGACGGCCGCGACGGTCCCGGCCGCGCGTTCGGGGAACCGGGGCAGCACCGCGTACAGCTCGGGCAGCGCGGGGGCGGCCTGCCCGCGCCACTGGGCGAGCAGGTTCATCAGCTGGAGGGGTTCCTCCGGCCGGGGCTCGGCCGCCGCCAGGCGGACGCGTACCGCGTGCAGCAGCTCCGCGTTGAACGGGAAGACGGAGTCGGCCGGGGCCATGAACCCGGCGGCGGCGTCGAGCGCCCGGGGGCGGTCCGCCAGGTGGCGGGCGAGCAGCACGGCGGCCCGGTGCGGCGCCACGGCCGCGAGCGCGGCCAGGGCCGCGTCGGCGGGGTCGCCCTCGCCGTCGGCGGCGTCGAGCAGCGTCGGCGCGGCTCCGGCCGCCGCGGGGCCGAGCAGGGTGAGCAGGGGCAGCACCTCCCCCACCGTCGCGGGGTCGGCGGCGAGCGCGAGCAGGGCGGGCAGCAGCGCCCCGGGCAGGCCCCGGGAGCGTCGGCAGGCCAGGTCGGCCGCCCACAGGGCCTCGGCCCGCACGTCCTCGCGACCGTCCCGGAGGGCGGGGTCGAGCAGGGCGGCCACGGCGGCCCGGTCGGTGTCGGTGTCACGTTCCAGCAGTGCGGCGACGACGGCGTACAGGGGCTCCGTGCGTCCCACGTCGAGGCGCTTGAGCACCAGCGGGTTCACCGGAAGCAGGGACAGGACGGCGTCATGGTGCACCTGACTCCACGGCACCCCGCCGTCCAGGCACGCGAACACGGCGGCGAGGCGCAGGTGCGGTGCCTGCGCCGGATCGAGGGCCTCCTCGGCGAGGGCCACGGCGCCGGGGCCGTCCAGCCGGGCCAGCACCCCGAGCAGCTCCGCCCGCACCAGCGGTACCCGCTCGCGTTCCCACAGCTCGCGCAGGGCCGGCGGCACCGCCTCGTCGCGCGTCTGCCCGGCGGCCCAGGCGGCGGCCTGGCGTACCGCGGAGTCCCGGTCGGAGAGCAGCGGCAGGATCAGCGGGAGCCCGGCGGCGACGGCCGCCCGGACGGCGCCCGGCTCCACGTCGCACTCGTCCTCGCTCTCGGCGAGGCCGCCGAGCAGGGTGAGCACGTCGGCCGTCGCGTGTCCGGCCGCGGCGAGGCGGGCCAGGAAGGGAACGACGACGGCACTGGCGGGATAGACCGTGCCCTGGTGCAGGATGCGGCCGTACAGCTCCGAGACGGCCTCCTCCACCGCGTCGGGACCACCGTCGGCGAGCACCCGCAGCAGGTCGGGAAGATCGTCGGCGCTTCCGTAGGCGTGCGAGGTGTCGCCCCAGGGCTGTGCGTCGAGGCCGTCGAGAGGGTGTGCGAGTTCCATCCCCGGATCCTGGCAGCCGGGTACGGCGACGGACACCCCGGGCCGGGCATCGGTCCGGCCCGGGGCCGTGGGCCGGGTCAGTTCCGCGCGGGCACGAGCGGCCGGGCCACCCCGGCCCGTAGCGTCTCGTACCAGTCGGAGCACACCTCGTACGAGGGCAGCAGCCCCTGGCGCTCCGCCTCGGCGAGGGTGGGGGCGGCGGCGTCCTTGCCGGACAGGACGGGGGCCAGGTCCGCCGGCCACTCGATGCCGAGGTCCGGGTCGAGCGGGTGGACGCCGTGCTCGCGGTCCGGGGCGTAGCCGCGCGAGCAGAGGTAGACGACGGTCGCGTCATCGGTGAGCGCCATGAAGCCGTGCCCGAGCCCCTCGGCGACGTGGACGGCCCGGCGGTCGCGGTCGTCGAGCCGGACGGCCTGCCAGGCGCGGTACGTCGGGGATCCGGTCCTGACGTCGACGATCACGTCGAGCACCGCCCCGCGTACGCAGGTGACGTACTTGGCCTGGCCGGGCGGTACGTCGGCGAAGTGGATGCCGCGCAGGGTGCCCCGGGAGGAGACGGAACAGTTCGCCTGGGCGAGGCCCAGGCCGTGCCCCGCCGCCTCCACCAGCTCGGGCGCCCTGAACCACTCGTGGAACGTGCCCCGCTCGTCCCGCAGGACCTCCGGCTCCATGACCCACGCGCCGCTGATGCCCAGTTCTCGCACTGCCACCCACCGTCCTTTCGTGTCGGCAGGCTCAACCGCCCCGCGCGCCGGGCGTCACTCGCGCCGCGCCCGACCGGGTGACCCGTCAGCTCCTCAGCGCGGCCACCGCGGCCGTGGCCAGGTCGTCGAGGTACCCCTTCGGAAGGCCGCCCCGGACGACGACCAGGCGCCAGTACAGCGGCCCGATGATCAGGTCCAGCGCCCGGTCGGGGTCCGTGCCGGCGGGCAGTTCCCCGCGCGCCACGGCGTCGCGCACGACCAGGGCCGCGACCCCCTGCTGACTGTCGAGCAGGGCCGCCCTGACCGCCTCGGCGATCTCGGGGTGGCGGGCGGCCTCCACCAGCAGATCGGGGATGACCTGCGAGGCGACGGGGTGGCGCAGCGCGTGGGAGGCCACTTCGAGCAGGGCGCGCACGTCCCCGTGGAGCGACCCGGTGGCGGGGGCGGGCAGGCCCTGGACGGCGAAGGCGGTCAGCAGGTCGAGGACGAGCGACAGCTTGGACTTCCAGCGCCGGTAGACCGCCGTCTTGCCGACCCCGGCCCGCCGGGCGATGCCCTCGATGGACATCCGGGCGAAGCCGACCGCGGCGAGCTCCTCGAAGACGGCGGCGCGGATCGCGTCGGTCACGTCCTCCCGGAGCACCGCGGCTCCGGCGGGGGCGCGGCGGGGGGTTCCGGGCGGTGTCGTCATGCCTCGGATCATAGCCCGGCACCCACGTGACGACGGGACGGTTGCGTTCCGACGTACACCGTCCTACTCTCCCCGTAGCGACGATACGGGACCGTCCCGTCGTGGGACTGGCGTGCGGCACGGAGGCCGCGGAGCGGCGGACCCGCGAAGCACGCGAAGCGGGCGGAGCCGCGAGGCGGCGGAGCAGCGCCACCGAGGAGCCGCCGAGCCGTCGCAGAGCCTGGGAGAAGGGACCGCCTCAGTGAGCACCCCGACGTCGACCCGGCCACCGGCGACCGCCGGGCCGGAGCGGACGCCCGCCCCGCCGGCGGTCGCCGACGAGGACCTGCGGGCGCTGGCCCTGCGCCACGGCCTGACCGTCAGCGGCGCCCGGCCGTCGCTGCCGCTGTACGCCCGGCAGATCTGGTCGCGGCGCCACTTCATCACCGCGTTCGCGACCGCCCGGCTCACCGCCCAGTACAGCCGGGCGAGGCTCGGCCAGGTGTGGCAGCTGATGAACCCGCTGCTGAACGCCGCGGTGTACTACTTCATCTTCGGCGTGCTGATGAACACCCGCCACGGCGTCCCGGACTACGTTCCGTTCCTGGTCACGGGGGTCTTCATCTGGACCTTCACCTCCAGCTCGCTCATGGCCGGCACACGGGCCGTCAGCGGCAACATCGGCCTCGTCAGAGCGCTGCACTTCCCGCGCGCCAGCCTGCCCGTCTCGCTGGCCCTGCAACAGCTCCAGCAGCTGCTGTTCTCGCTCTGCGCGCTGGTGGTCATCCTCTTCTGCTTCGGCGTCCACCCGGGCCCGTCCTGGCTGCTGGCCGCGCCGGCCCTGCTGCTCCAGTCACTGTTCAACACGGGCGTGTCGCTGGCGCTGGCCAGGCTCGCCGCCCGGACCCCGGACATCGCGCAGCTCATGCCCTTCCTGCTGCGCACCTGGATGTACGCGTCCGGGGTGATGTGGAGCCTGGACCACGTGCTCGCGGGGGACCGGCTGCCGGGCGCCGTGCGGCTGGCGCTGGAGTGCAATCCGGCCGCCGTCTACATCGATCTGGTGCGCTTCGCGCTCATCGACAGCTTCACCTCCGCCCAGCTGCCGCCGCATGTGTGGGGCGTGGCGGCCGGGTGGGCGCTGGTCGCCTTCGTGGGCGGCTTCATCTGGTTCTGGCAGGCAGAGGAGACGTACGGCCGTGGCTGACACCCGTGTTCCGGAGCGCGTTCCGACCGTCGTGGTCGACGACGTGCACGTGACCTACACCGTCCAGGGGGCCGGCGGGTCCGCCGGCCCCGCGGGCGGGGCGGGCGGCGCCGCCGCGCGTCTGCTCGGCAAGGTGCGCCCCCGGCGCCGGGCGGGCGGCGGGGCCGCGCCGGGCACCCGTACGGTCCACGCGGTCAAGGGCGTCAGCTTCGCCGCGTACAAGGGCGAGGCGATCGGGCTGATCGGCTCCAACGGCTCGGGAAAGTCGACCCTGCTCAAGGCCGTCGCCGGACTGCTGCCCCCCAGCCAGGGACGGATCTACACCCAGGGGCAGCCCTCGCTCCTGGGGGTGAACGCCGCGTTGATGAGCGACCTGACGGGCGAGCGCAACGTCATCCTCGGCGGCCTGGCGATGGGGATGACGCGGGCGGAGATCCACGCCCGCTACCAGGAGATCGTGGACTTCTCGGGGATCAACGAGAAGGGCGACTTCATCTCACTGCCGATGCGCACGTACTCCTCCGGCATGGGCGCCCGGCTGCGCTTCTCCATCGCCGCCTCCAAGAGCCACGACGTCCTGCTGATCGACGAGGCGCTGGCCACCGGCGACGCCAGGTTCCGAGCCCGCAGCCAGGAACGGATCAACCGGCTGCGCGAGGAGGCCGGCACCGTCTTCCTGGTCAGCCACAGCAACTCCACCATCAGGCAGACCTGCGACCGGGCCGTCTGGCTGGAGGCCGGAACGGTCCTGATGGACGGACCGGCGGGCGAGGTCATCGACGCGTACGAGGCGTACATGAAGAGGAAATAGGTCAAAACGGGTAAACGGCCCAAGCAGCACTAAAATGCCGAGCGATGACGACGCATCGGCTCAGCACCCCCCGCATCCGCATCCCCTGGTCCCTCGAACGCCCCTCCCCCCTCCCGCTCCTCGCGGTATGGACCCTCAGCCGCGCCGGAATGCTGGCGCTGCTGTGGGACGACACCCTCGGCGTCGGCAAGATCGGCCGCGAGGTGTACCTGCTCTACCAGCACTGGTACGGACAGCTGAGCCAGGGCGCGTTCCCCCTGGCCGACGTCACCTGGCAGTACCCGCCCGGCGCCGGCCTGGTGATCCTCGCCCCGGGGCTGCTCGAACCGCTGACGTACTACCAGGGCTTCGTCGCCCTGACCCTGTGCACCGACGCCGCCGTCTCGGTCGCCCTCGCCCGGGCGGGCGGGAGCGGCGCCTGGGTGTGGGTGGGCGGATTGCCGCTGCTGCTGCACATGCCGCTCGTCCGCTACGACGTCCAGACCACGGCCTTCGCGGTGTTCGCCCTGCTGGCGGTCCAGGCGGGCCGGCCGCGCCTCGGCGGCGTCCTCGCCGGCCTCGGCGCGATGGTCAAGGTGTGGCCGGCGCTCACGCTGCTGGGCACTGCCCCGGGCCGCCCCACCCGCCGGGCCTGGGCCTCCGCCCTGCTGGCGGCGGTGGCGCTGATGACCGTGCTCGCGCTCGCGTTCTCCGACCCCCTGGAGTTCCTGCGCCACCAGGGCGGCCGCGGCGTGCAGATCGAGTCGCTCGGAGGCAGCGCGCTCTCCGTGGCCCACCTGGCGGGGTGGCCGGGAGCGGTCCAGTACCGGTACGGCTCCTTCGAGTTCACCGGCCCCCATGTGCCGGTCGTGGCCCGCCTCTCCCTGCTGCTCACCGTCGCCGCCTTCTGCTGGCTCCTGCTGTGGCGGGTCAGGGCGCGACGCTGGACCACGGCGACCGGGCCGGACGCCGCGCTCGCCGCCGTCCTGCTCTTCACCGTGACGAGCCGGGTGATCAGCCCCCAGTACATGATCTGGCTGCTGGGACTGGCGGCCGTCTGCCTGACCTGCCGGATCACCAGCCAGCGGCCGGTGACGCTCCTGCTGCTGCCCGCGGCGGCCCTCAGCGCGCTCGCCTATCCCGTGCTGTACGAGCACGTCCTCGCCGTGACGCCACTGGGCTGTGCGGTGATGGTGGCGCGCAACGCGCTGCTGATCGCCGCCACGGCGGTGTCCTGCCGGAGGCTGTGGAGGGCCACGGCGCCCGGGCTGCCGGCCGTCGAGGACCACTGAGGCGCGGTCGCACACCCCCGCCCCGCCGGGCGGGGCCCGCCGGACCCGGAGACGCGAACGGGACGCCGGGACGCGAGCGGGGCGCCCACCGTACCGGCGGGCGCCCCGTTCACTCGTGCACGCGGGTGCGCACTCAGCTGTGCGTACGCAGCAGGGTCCGCATCGTCCGCATGGCGACCGACAGGTTCGCCAGGTCGAAGTCCTCCGAGCTCTGGATCTCCTCCAGCGTGGTGCGCGCCCGGCTGAGGATCGCCGCGTTCTTGTGCTCCCAGGCCTCGAACCGCTCCTCGGGCGACGCGCTGCCGTCGCCCGCCGCCAGCACGTCGGCCGTCAGCGCGGCATGCGCGGCGTACAGGTCCTCGCGGATCGAGGCACGGGCCATGGACTGCCAGCGGTCGGCCCGCGGCAGCTCGATGATCCGGTCCATCAGCTGGGTGATCCGGAGCCGGTCGGCCAGGTCGTAGTAGACCTCGGCGACGGCCATCGAGTCCTTTCCGGTCCGGTCCGCGATCGCGACGATGTCCAGCGTCGGGAAGGCCGACGAGAACCCGGCGACCCGCAGCGCGAGCTCCTCCGGGACACCCTCCCCGGTGAGCTCCTCCACGATCGACCCGTACCACTCCAGGTCGGCACCGCGCAGCATCTGCGGCAGCTTCTCCCAGACCTGCTCCACGCGCTCGGCGAAGAACTCGATGGTCTCCGCGAGCCGCACCGGCTGCGGCCGGTTGCCGAGCAGCCACCGCGTACCGCGCTCGACCAGCCGTCGCGAGTGCAGCCGGATCCGGGTCTGGACATCGGCCGCGACCTTGTTGTCGAGGGCCTCCACGGCGTCCCACACGGCGCTCAGGCCGAAGATCTCCCGGGCCGCCATCTGCGCCCGCACGATCTCCTCGATCGACGCCCCGGTCTCCTCGCGCAGCCGGTGCAGGAAGGTCGAGCCACCCGTGTTGACGGTGTCGTTGACCAGCACCGTGGTGATGATCTCGCGGCGCAGCGCGTGGGCGTCGACCTGCTCGGGGAACTCCTTGCGCAGCTTCGTCGGGAAGTACGCGTGGAGCAGCCGGCGCAGATAGGCGTCGTCGGGCAGATCGGTGTGGATCAGCTCGTCCGCCACCGTGATCTTGGTGTAGGCGAGCAGCACGGCCAGTTCGGGCTGGCTGAGGCCCTTGCCCGCGTTGAGCAGCTCGCGGATCTGACGGTCGTTGGGCAGGAACTCCAGCGCCCGGTCGAGGTGCCCGTCGCGGCCCAGCCGGCGCATGAAGCGCTGGTGGGCGTGGAGCAGGGAGGGCGACTGGGCGACCGCGTTGGCGAGCGCCACGTTCTGCGCGTAGTTGTTGCGCAGCACCAGCGAGCCGACCTCGTCGGTCATCTCGGCGAGGATCTTGTTGCGCTGCTTGACGGTCATGTCGCCGTCCGCGACCAGGCCGTTGAGCAGGATCTTGATGTTCACCTCGTGGTCGGAGGTGTCCACGCCCGCGCTGTTGTCGATGGCGTCGGTGTTGATCCTGCCGCCCTGGCCCTCGGGCCCGCCCTTGCGGTCGAACTCGATCCGGCCGAGCTGGGTCAGCCCCAGGTTGCCGCCCTCGCCGACGACCTTGACGCGCAGGTCCTCGCCGTTGACGCGGATGGCGTCGTTCGCCTTGTCGCCGACGTCGCCGTTCGACTCGGTGGACGCCTTGACGTACGTACCGATGCCGCCGTTCCACAGCAGGTCCACCGGTGCCTTGAGGATGGCCTGCATCAGCTCGGCGGGGGTCACCTTGGTGACGCCCGCCTCGATGCCGAGAGCCGCGCGCACCTGCGCGTTGACCGGGATCGACTTGGCGGTACGGGGGTGGATGCCGCCGCCCGCGGACAGCAGCCCCTTGTCGTAGTCGGCCCAGGAGCTGCGCGGCAGCTCGAAGAGGCGGCGCCGCTCGGCGTACGAGACGGCCGCGTCCGGGGTCGGGTCGATGAAGATGTGCCGGTGGTCGAAGGCCGCGACGAGCCGGATGTGCTCGCTGAGCAGCATGCCGTTGCCGAACACGTCGCCGGACATGTCGCCGACGCCCACGACCGTGAAGTCCTGGGTCTGGGTGTCGTGGCCCAGCTCCCGGAAGTGGCGCTTGACGGACTCCCAGGCCCCGCGGGCGGTGATGCCCATGCCCTTGTGGTCGTACCCGGCGGAGCCGCCGGACGCGAAGGCGTCACCGAGCCAGAAGTTGTACGCGATCGCCACGTCGTTGGCGATGTCCGAGAAGGTCGCCGTGCCCTTGTCGGCGGCGACGACGAGGTACGTGTCGTCCTCGTCGTGCCGGACGACGTCGGCCGGGGGCACGACCTCGCCCGCCACCATGTTGTCGGTGATGTCGAGCAGCGCCGAGATGAAGGTCCGGTAGCTGGCGATGCCCTCGGCGAGCCAGGCGTCACGGTCCACGGCCGGGTCCGGGAGCTGCTTGGCGACGAAGCCGCCCTTGGCGCCCACCGGGACGATGACGGTGTTCTTCACCATCTGCGCCTTGACCAGGCCGAGGATCTCGGTACGGAAGTCCTCGCGCCGGTCGGACCAGCGCAGGCCGCCTCGGGCCACCTTGCCGAAGCGCAGGTGGACGCCCTCGACGCGCGGCGAGTACACCCAGATCTCGAACGCCGGGCGGGGCGCCGGCAGGTCGGGGATGGCCTGCGGGTCGAACTTCATCGACACGTAGCCGTGCGGGTTGCCGTCGTCCGCCTTCTGGAAGAAGTTCGTCCGCAGCGTCGCCTTGATGACGGTGAGGAAGGAGCGCAGGATGCGGTCCTCGTCGAGCGAGGCGACCTGGTCGAGAGCCCCGTCCAGCTCCTCCAGGAGCCCGTCGGTCAGCTCGGTGCCGGCCTTCTGCCGCTCCGGCGACATGCGCGCCTCGAAGAGCGAGACCAGCAGCCGGGTGGTGTGGACGTTGTTGCGGAGGGTGTCCTCCATGTAGTCCTGGCTGAAGGTCGAACCGGCCTGGCGCAGGTACTTCGCGTAGGCGCGCAGCACCATCGCCTGACGCCAGTTCAGCCCGGCGCTCAGGACGAGCGCGTTGAAGCCGTCGGTCTCGGCCGCCCCCGTCCAGGACGCGGCGAACGCCTCCTGGAACCTCTCGCGCACGTCGTCGGCCAGGTGCTCGCCGCCGTTGCCCTTCGTCACCGGCATGCGCATGCCGAAGTCGTAGATCCAGGCGTGGGTGCGGTCGGCGCAGCGCAGCTCGTACGGGCGCTCGTCGACGACCTCGACGCCGAGCCGGTTGAGGACCGGCAGGACGGCGGAGAGGGAGACCTGGGCGCCGGTCTTGTAGATCTTGAAGCGGCGCTCGCCGGGCTGGGCACCGACGGGCTCGTACAGGGAGAGCGCGAAGTCCTGCTCCCGCTTGGTCAGCTGCTCCAGCTGGAGCAGGTCGGCGACCGCGGCGCGCGGCGGATGGTCGGCCTTGTACCCCTCGGGGAAGGCGCCCGTGTACCTGCGCAGCAGCTCGGCGGCGCGCTCCTCGCCCACCTCGGCGTTGAGCGCCTCGGCGAAACCGTCGGCCCAGGAGCGGGCGGCCTCGACGAGCCGGGCCTCGATCCGGTCGACATCGGCGTCGGTCAGCGCCGTGAGCTCGGTGCCCTGCGGGACGCGGACGACGAAGTGCAGACGCGAGAGGATCGATTCGGTGTTCCAGGCGGTGAAGTCGACGCTGGTGCCGCCGAGCTCCTCCTTGAGGATGTCGATGATCCGCAGCCGGACGCCGGTGGTGTAGCGGTCCCGCGGCAGGTAGACGAGGGCGGAGTAGTAGCGGCCGTACTCGTCCTGGCGCAGGTAGAGCCGCAGCCGCCGGCGCTCCTGGAGGTAGAGCACCGAGGTCACGATGGACCGCAGCTGGTCGACCGGCGTCTGGAAGAGCTCGTCGCGCGGGTACGTCTCCAGGATCTGCAGCAGGTCGCGGCCGTCGTGGCTGTTGGGCGAGAAGCCCGCGCCCTCCAGCACCTCGGCGACCTTGCGGCGGATGACGGGCACCCGGCGCACCGACTCGGTGTACGCGGCCGAGGAGAACAGGCCGAGGAAGCGCCGCTCGCCGACGACGTTGCCCTTGGCGTCGAACTTCTTGACCCCGACGTAGTCCAGGTAGGACGGGCGGTGCACGGTGGAGCGGCTGTTGGCCTTGGTCAGGACGAGCAGCCTGTGCTCGCGGGCCTTGGCCCGGGCGTCGGCGGGCAGCCGGTCGAACGAGGGGGAGACGGGGTGCGTCTCCTCGTCGCGGTGGTGCGGGTCGGAGCGGAGGATGCCGAGGCCGGTGCCCGGTACGGCGGTCAGCGCGTCGTCGCTGGTGAGCTCGTACTCGCGGTAGCCGAGGAACGTGAAGTGGTCGGCGGCCAGCCAGCGCAGCAGTTCGCGGGCCTCCTCGACCTCCGCGTCGGGCAGGTCGTCGGCGGTCGGCTCGGCGGGCAGCTCGTCGGCGATGCGCAGCGCGGCGTCGCGCATCTTCTCCCAGTCCTCGACCGTCTCGCGGACGTCGGACAGCACGCGCAGCAGGTCGGCGGTGATCTGCTTGAGGTCGGCGCGGTCGGTCTCGCGGTCGATCTCGACGTGGATCCAGGACTCGATCAGCACGTCGTGCCGGTCCGCGGGCCCGTGGCCGTCGGTGAGCACCTCGATGAGCTTGCCGGTGAGGTCGCGACGGACGGCGACCTGGGGGTGGATCACGACATGGATGCCGCGGCCCTGCCGGGAGAGCTCGTTGGTGACCGAGTCCACCAGGAACGGCATGTCGTCGGTGACGACCTCGACGACGGAGTGGCTGCAGGTCCAGCCGTTCTCCTCGACGGTCGGCGTGTGGACGCGCACGTTGGCCGTGCCCTGGGGGCGGTTCTCGGCCAGCCGGTAGTGGGAAAGCGCCGCGCCGAAGATGTCGACCGGGTCGCGGTCGGCGAGGTCCTCGGGAGCGGTGTGCAGGTAGTAGCGCTGGAGGTAGTCGAGCAGGGTGTCCCGGTCCGGGCGCCCCCCGTTCTCCGGCCCGGTGGCGGTCGCCTTCTTGCCCCGGGGCCCGGCCCCCGGACCCCCGGGGCCCCCCAACGGGCTGTTCTCAGCTACCCGGGCGGCCCGTTCGAGCAGCTCGGCCTTGGCTTCGTCCAGCTTGGTCTGCATGTCCTCTGGCTCCTGTCGCGCGCCGTTGCGTGACGTAGGGGAAAGAAACGGCACAACGCCACGACGCGGGGTATCCGGTCAGGAACGACGCTATGCCGCGATGAGAGATGTCCGAGCCGTTATTGGCCAATTTTGGCGACCGGGCCGGACTGGGAAGATCAACGTCCGCCCGGGTGCTGTGGCACACCGGGCGCTGGCCGGGGGCTCCGCTGCCCCCGCGGCATATCGCGCTGATCACGGGTCCAGGCTATCGCCCTTGCCCCCTCGGCCGTCATGAGCCGTATGTGTACAAAACCGGGGTCCGAAGTTTGACACTCTGGACAGCGACACAGGACCTCTGGGCAGACTGAGTGACCGAGGCACGTCGAGCGCCGACAACCGGGGAGCAGTCATGGCAGCGAAAATCCTGATCGTGACGGGTGACGCGGCGGAGTCCCTTGAGGTCCTGTACCCGTATCAGCGCTTGCGCGAGGAGGGGTACGACGTGCACATCGCCGCCCCCGCCCGCAAGCAGTTGCGTTTCGTGGTGCACGACTTCGAGCCGGGCTTCGACACGTACACCGAGAAGCCGGGCTACACCTGGCCCGCCGACCTGGCCTTCTCCGAAGTGGAGCCGAGCCAGTACGTCGCCGTGGTGGTGCCGGGCGGCCGGGCGCCCGAGTACCTGCGCAACGACCCGGAGCTCCGGAAGATCCTCAAGTCCTTCTTCGACGCCGACAAGCCGGTGGCCCAGATCTGCCACGGTCCGCTGCTGACGGCGGCGGTGGGCGCCCTGGACGGCCGCAGGGTGACCGCCTACCCGGCGCTGGAGCTGGACATGCAGGCGGCCGGGGCCACGTTCCAGGACACCGAGGCCGTGGTGGACGGCACGCTGGTCTCGTCCCGCGCCTGGCCGGACCACTCGGCGTGGATGCGGGAGTTCCTCACCGTCCTGCGCGCGAAGAGCCCGGCGGGTCCGCCGGCCCACTGACGGACCTCGTCGGATCACCGTCCCCGCGCCGCCCTGACACCGTCCTGGCACGGGGCGGCCGACGCGGACCGCCGACGGGTCCTTCGCTTCTCCCGGATGTCCTGCGGCCTCCGCCGCCCCGCGGGACCTCCACGGCCCCGTGGCCGTGACGCGGCCACGGCGACCGTGGCTTCCGGCGGCCGCGCCGGGCGCGACGCCCACGCGGGCGCCCGGCGCGGCCCTCGCCACGCCATGGCCCCACTACGCCATGGCCTCGGCGACCGCCACCGCCTCGACCAGCGTGTCGACGACCGGCGCGCCCGTCGCCTCCAGGCTGGCGCGGCTGTGCGAGCCGCCGGTGTACAGCACCGCCCTGGCACCCACGTGCGCGGCGGCGACCGCGTCGTCCGCCGCGTCGCCGATCACGACGACCCGGTCCGCCGCCAGCCCGTCGAGCGCCCGCAGATGGCGCACCATGTGCTCGGCCTTGCCGGTCGTCGACGTGCCGACCCGCCCGTCCACGCGGACGAACCGCTCTTCGATGCCGTGCCGCCGCACGATCGGTATGAGGTGCTCATGAGGGGCGAGCGACAGCAGCGACTGCGTCCGCCCGGCACTCTGCCGGCTGGAGAGCAGCTCGGCAGCCCCGGCCGTCAGCCCGCACGCGTCGGCCCGCTCCCAGTAATGGCGGTGGAAGGCGCCGTCCATCAGGGCCCACTCGGCGTCCGTGGGCAGCCGCCCCAGCAGCCGCTCGTAGAACAGGGGAATCGGAACGCAGTACAGCTCGCGGTACCGGGCGAGGGTGATCGGCTCCAGCCCGATCTCCGCGAACGCGGCATTGGTCGCCGCGATGACGGTCGCCGTGTCGTCGAGCAGAGTGCCGTTCCAGTCCCACACCAGATGTGTGCTGCGCTTCCCCATGCGACGAAGGTACCGGCAGGGTCCGACAACGGACGCCGACGACGGATCGGCCGCCGACCCGCGGACGGGGCCTGCGGACGGGATCCACGGGCCGGACCGGCGGACCGGGCGGCGCGGGCCCGCGGGCCGTCAGCGGATGAGCCCGGGGATCTCCTGCACGCCGAACCACAGCAGCTCGTGGTCCTCGGCACCGTCCACCACGAACTGGGCGTCGTCGTCGCCCTGGTCGGCGGCGCCCAGGGCGGCCGCCGCCGCGGACACATCGGGCTCGGCCTCGTCGGCGTCGGCGTGCACGGCCGCCGCCTTGGCGAACGGCACGGCGGACGCGAGCCGCACCTCGCCGACCGACGCCGCGTCCAGCCCGAAGCCGGGGTCGGCGGTCGCCGCCCCGTCCGGCACGTCCACGGCCACCACGATCCGCCGGCGCGCGGCGTCCGGGTCGCCGGCGATCAGCCGGAGCGAGGCGGCCGCGGCCCGGTTGAGCGCGGCGTACTCCAGCTCCTCGATGTCGTCCGAGACGTACCACTCGCGCAGGCCGGGCGTCACGGCGTAGGCCATCAACGGGCCGGGGCCCAGCTCGCCCGCCTTGTGCGCCCGTGCGAGACCGGCGAGGGTAAGGGGGACGTACACGCGCATGGCAGGCCGCTTTCGTAGTCGGAAGACGCCCTCAGGATACGTGCGCGGTCCCCCTTCGGACCCGGCACCCGCCCACGTACCGCGTCCACTCGCGGCCGCGCGGACCCCGGCCGGCGCCCGCTCCACCCGGGCCCCGTCACCCGGATAGGTGATCCCGTCTCCGGCCCCGCGCCGGCGGCACGCCCGTTGCGGCGGCCGTCCGGGCCCCCGTAGAAGATCATCAACACAAGTTACCGCCCGGTATGGCCCGGGTGGCGGGAACGGGGGCGATGACCATGGGCACCAGCAATGCCAGGACCGCGAGCGGAAGGGTCACGGCGACGAGGGGCACCGCCGGTCCGGGCGGACGCCGGGACCAGCGCGGCCCCGGCGGTCCGGGAGGTTCCCGGGGCACAGGCGGGCCCGGCGGCCCCGGGGCCCTCAGGAGGCCCCGCCCGCTCCTCCCCCACGTGCTGTTCGCCGAGCGCCTGCTCGCCGTGCTCAGCGGCGAGCGACCGGTCCACTGGATGCTCGGTCAGACCGTCGGCGCGGCCTACGAGCAGCTGATCCGGCTCGCCCCGGGCGCTCCCCTGCGCGGGCACGGCACCCGCCCGGTCGTCCGCCGGTGCGGCGGCTTCCCGCCCCGGCCCGGAGTCGTCGAGGCTTTCGCCAGCATCGCGGCCGGTGAGCGGGTGCGCGCCATGGCGTTCCGCCTGGAGCAGGGGGCCGACCGGAAGTGGCGCTGCGCGGCCGTGGAGCTCGACAGCGAGCACTCCACGGCCACGGCCACGTCGTCGGCCTGAAACCGCCCACGCACACGCGTGCGAAGCCCCCTGGCGGAACCCCGGAACACAAGGAACCACGGGGAACGGCGGGGAACGGCGGGGAACGGCGGGGAACGGCGGGGGTGGGAACCGAAGGCGGGGCCGGGCACGACGTGTGCGTGCCCGGCCCCGCCTCGGCGGACCTGCCCGTGCCGGCCGGTGCTGCCCGGTCCGGCGTGGACCTGGTTACTTCTTGCGGCGACGGCCGCCCTTCTGGGCCTTGCGGCGCTCCGCGCGGGTCAGGCCGTCCGACTCCGAACGGGCCTCGTCGCCGTTGTCGAAGTCGCCCTCGACGACGCCGCCCTCGCCGTCCACGGTCGGGGCGGAGAAGTGCAGCCGGTCCGGCCGCTGCGGGGCGTCCAGGCCCTTGGCGCGGATCTCGGGACGCCCGGCGCCCGCCGGCACGGCGTCCTCCTTGGTGAGCGAGGTCCTCTCGGCCGCGTCCTGGACCGGGACCTCCTCGACCTGCTGCTCGACCTGAACCTCCAGATTGAACAGGTAGCCGACCGACTCCTCCTTGATGCCCTCCATCATGGCGGTGAACATGTCGAAGCCCTCGCGCTGGTACTCGACCAGCGGGTCCTTCTGCGCCATGGCGCGCAGGCCGATGCCCTCCTGGAGGTAGTCCATCTCGTAGAGGTGCTCGCGCCACTTGCGGTCCAGCACGGACAGCACCACACGGCGCTCCAGCTCACGCATGATGTCCGAGCCGAGCTGCTTCTCGCGCTCGGCGTACTGCTCGTGGATGTCGTCCTTGATCGCCTCGGCGATGAACTCGGCCGTGATCCCGGCGCGGTCGCCGGCGGCCTCCTCCAGCTCCTCGACCGTGGCCTTCACCGGGTAGAGCTGCTTGAAGGCGCCCCACAGCCGGTCCAGGTCCCACTCCTCGGCGAAGCCCTCGACGGTCTCCGCCTGGATGTACGCGTCGATGGTGTCGTCCATGAAGTGCCCGACGTGCTCGTGCAGGTCCTCGCCCTCCAGGACGCGCCGGCGCTCGCCGTAGATGACCTCGCGCTGCCGGTTGAGGACCTCGTCGTACTTCAGGACGTTCTTACGCGTCTCGAAGTTCTGCTGCTCGACCTGCGACTGCGCGGACGCGATCGCGCGCGTGACCATCTTGTTCTCGATCGGCACGTCGTCGGGCACGTTGGCCATCGACATGACGCGCTCGACCATCTGGGCCTTGAACAGGCGCATCAGGTCGTCGCCGAGGGAGAGGTAGAACCGGGACTCGCCCGGGTCGCCCTGACGGCCGGAACGGCCGCGCAGCTGGTTGTCGATACGCCGCGACTCGTGGCGCTCCGTGCCCAGCACGTACAGCCCGCCGAGCTGCTTGACCTCTTCGAACTCCGCCTTGACGGCGAGCTCGGCCTTCTCCAGCGCGGCGGGCAGGGCGGCGGCCCACTCCTCCACGTGGTCGACCGGGTCGAGGCCGCGCTGGCGCAGCTCCGCCTCGGCGAGGTCGTCGGGGTTGCCGCCGAGCTTGATGTCGGTACCGCGACCGGCCATGTTCGTGGCGACGGTGACGGCGCCCTTGCGGCCGGCCTGGGCGACGATCGACGCCTCACGGTCGTGCTGCTTGGCGTTGAGGACCTCGTGCTGGATACCGCGCTTGGAGAGCTGCTGCGAGAGGTATTCGGACTTCTCGACCGACGTCGTACCGACGAGGATCGGCTGGCCCTTCTCGTGCTTCTCCGCGATGTCGTCGACGACGGCCGCGAACTTGGCCACCTCGGTGCGGTAGATCAGGTCCGACTGGTCCACGCGGACCATGGGCCGGTTCGTCGGGATCGGCACGACGCCCAGCTTGTAGATCTGGTGGAACTCGGCGGCCTCGGTCATGGCCGTACCGGTCATGCCGGAGAGCTTGTCGTAGAGGCGGAAGAAGTTCTGGAGGGTGATCGTGGCGAGGGTCTGGTTCTCGTCCTTGATGTCCACCCCTTCCTTCGCCTCGATCGCCTGGTGCATGCCCTCGTTGTACCGGCGGCCGGCGAGGATACGGCCGGTGTGCTCGTCGACGATCATGACTTCGCCGTCGATGACGACGTAGTCCTTGTCCTTCTTGAACAGTTCCTTGGCCTTGATGGCGTTGTTCAGATAACCGACGAGAGGCGTGTTGACCGACTCGTAGAGGTTGTCGATGCCGAGCCAGTCCTCGACCTTGGCGACACCGGACTCGTGGATGGCGACGGTGCGCTTCTTCTCGTCGACCTCGTAGTCGCCGGTCTCCTCGATGCCCTTGAGGGGGTTGCCGGCCTCGCCCTTGGTGAGGCGGGTGACCAGCTTGGCGAAGTCGCCGTACCACTTGGTGGCCTGGTCGGCCGGACCGGAGATGATCAGCGGCGTACGGGCCTCGTCGACCAGGATGGAGTCGACCTCGTCGACACAGGCGAAGTTGTGGCCGCGCTGGACGAGCTCGTCCTTGGACCACGCCATGTTGTCGCGCAGGTAGTCGAAGCCGAACTCGTTGTTGGTGCCGTACGTGATGTCGCGGTTGTACATGTCACGGCGCTGCGCGGGCGACATGTTGGCGAGGATGCAGCCGACCGACAGACCCAGGAACTTGTGGACCCGGCCCATCATCTCGGAGTCGCGCTCGGCCAGGTAGTCGTTGACCGTGATCAGGTGCACGCCCTTGCCGGACAGTGCGTTGAGGTACGCCGGGAGCGTACCGACGAGGGTCTTGCCCTCACCGGTCTTCATCTCGGCGACGTAGCCGAGGTGCAGCGCGGCGCCGCCCATCAGCTGGACGTCGTAGTGGCGCTGGCCGAGCACGCGCTTGGCGGCCTCGCGAACCGTCGCGAAGGCCTCGGGCATCAGGTCGTCGAGGCTCTCACCGTCGGCGTACCGCTGCTTGTACTCCTCGGTGAGAGCCCGCAACTCGGCGTCGGAGAGGTTGACGAAGTCCTCTTCGATGGAGTTGACCTGGTCCGCGATGCGGTGCAGTTTGCGCAGGATCTTGCCTTCGCCTGCACGCATGAGCTTGTTGAAGACGGACACTGAGGCTGGTCTCCTTGCCGGTCGGGCCTGGCACTGGGTCTTGTCATGGACACGGGCACGGGCGCGGCGGGCGGGCCCCACCGCAACGGCCATCGTAAGCGAGGACCCCGCCACGCCGGGAGGTCCGCACTCCGTGAAGCCGGGTGCCGCGCCGACTGCTGCCCCGAAGGAGAACGCACGGGACGCGCGGAAGGTGCCGCCCATCCCGAAAAGTGGTCGCACACCGTCACTCTGCGTATCACAATCCCGTCATGGAGCCCGTCACCCTCACCACTGAACGCCTGCTGCTCCGCGCCTTCGTGCCCGCGGACTCCGAGGAGGTCCGCGCCGCCTGCCAGGACCCCGGGATCCAGCGCTGGATACCCGTCCCCACCCCGTACGAACGGGAGCACGCGGACGAGTTCGTGGGCCGTACGGTGCCGGACGGCTGGCGCACCGACACCGCGTACACCTTCTCCGTACGGCTGCGGGAGGGCGGCCCGCTCCTCGCCTCTGCCAGCCTCCACCACCCGCGCGAGGGCGCCTGGGAGATCGGCTTCTACACGGTCGGGGAGCACCGGGGCCGGGGGTACGCCACGGAGACGGTGCTGGGCCTGGCCCGCTGGGCCTTCACCGAGCTCGGCAGCGCCCGGCTCGAATGGCGCGCCCAGGTCGGCAATACCGGCTCGCGCACCGTCGCCGAGCGGGCCGGCTTCACCGTCGAGGGCGTCCTGCGGTCCGCCATGGACCACCGGGGGACCATGAGGGACTGCTGGGTGGCCTCCCTGCTCCCCTCCGACCTCGGGCTGCCCGGCTCCCGGCCGTACCTGCCGGCCGGGAACTGACTGTCAGTGGCTCGGTCTATCGTGCGTGAGCATGACGACCCTGCCTCCTGCCGCCGCCGACCTCTCCGCCGACGAGGCCCGTCGCATCGCGCTGCGCGCCCAGGGCTTCCTGGGCGCCCCCGACCGCAGAGCGGGTGTGCGCGGCGTGCTGCGCCACCTCGGCGCCGTACAGCTGGACACCATCTCCGTGCTGGCGCGCTCCCACGAGCTGATCCCGTACGCGCGCCTCGGGGCGGTCGGCCGCGCGACCGTCGACGACGCCTACTGGGCGAGCACGGCCGTGGGCACGTCCCCGGCACGCCCGCACGCCTTCGAGTACTGGTCGCACGCGGCGTGCGTCCTGCCGGTCGAGGAGTGGCCGCACTTCGCCTTCCGCCGCCGCGCGTACCGTGCCCGCCCGCACTGGTACCACGACCTGCCGGACGGCGCCTATGACGCGGTCATCAAGCAGCTGCGGGCCGAGGGCCCGCTGACGGCCACGGAGCTCGGCGGCGCCAAGAACGGCGGCGAGTGGTGGGACTGGTCGGAGTCGAAGGTCGCCGTCGAGCGGGCGCTGATGTACGGAGAGGTGGTCTGCACCCAGCGGCGCGGCTGGAAGCGGGTCTACGACCTGGCCGAGCGGGCCATCCCGGACGACCTGCTCCACGACGAGCTGGACGACCACGAGTGCCTGCGCCGTCTCGTCCGGCTCGCGGGCCGGGCGCTGGGCGTCGGCACCCGCGCGGACATCGCCGACTACCACCGCCTCAAGGGTGAGCAGTTCGACGCGGTGATCGAGGAGTCCGGGCTGGTGCCGGTGCGGGTCCAGGGGTGGGAGAAGCCCGCCTGGGCGGACCCCGAGGCACTGGCGAGCGAACCGCGCGGCCGCCACCGGACGACTCTGCTGTCACCGTTCGACTCGCTGATCTGGGAGCGGGCCCGCACCGAGCGCGTCTTCGGCTTCACCCACCGGCTGGAGGCCTACGTCCCCAAGCAGAAGCGGGTCCACGGCTACTTCGCGATGCCGCTGCTGGCGGGAGGCAGGCTGCTGGGCCGGGTCGACCCGGCGCGCGAGGGCACGACCCTGGTGGCGAGGCAGGTGTCGCTGGACACGGCGAAGGCCGCGGAACCGATGGCCCGGGCGCTGCGCGAGGCCGCCGAGTGGGTGGGGTGCGATTCCGTACGGATCGAACGCGTCGACCGCCCGGAACTCGCCGCCGCGCTGACGGCGGCCCTGGCCTGACGGGCCCCGCCCCCGGCGCCGGCCGGCCCGGGCCGGGGGCACCCGCGCCCTCGTGGCCGCCGGTCACCTGATTTCGAGGATCTTCTCCCGCATCGCGTACACGACCGCCTCCATCCTGGAGTGCAGCTGCAGCTTCTCCAGGATGTTGCGGACGTGGTTCTTCACGGTGTTCTCCGAGATGAACAGCTCTTTGGCGATGTCCCGGTTGTTCATGCCGGTGGCGACCAGCTTGAGCACCTCCAGCTCCCGGTCGGTCAGCCGTGGCGCCGGCACCAGACGGCGTTCGTCGGTGCGCTGGATCATCGACTTGAACTCGGTGAGGAGCTTGGACGCCATCGAGGGGCTGATCTGCGACTGGCCGTCGGCGACCGCCCGGATCGCGGTGGCGACCTCGTCGGTGGAGATCTCCTTGAGGAGATAACCGGTCGCGCCCGCCTTGATCGCGTCGTAGAGGTCGGCCTCCTCGTCGCTGATCGTCAGCATGATGATCTTGGCGCTGGGGGCAACCTCCTTGATGGAGGTGCAGGCCTCGATACCACCGCGCTTCGGCATCCGTACATCCATCAGGATGATGTCGGGCAGCAGGTCGGCGGCCTTGTCGACGGCTTCCGCGCCGTCGCCCGCCTCACCCACCACCTGGATGTCCTCCTCCTGGGCGAGGACGATCTCCAGACCGCGCCGGAAGAGGGCGTGGTCGTCCACCACCAGGACCCGGATGGGCTCCCGGGACGCGCCGCCGTCCCTGTCGGAGCCGGGATCGCTTCCGGGACCCGCGCCGTCGAGCGGGGCGCCGGGGCCGCCCTGGTGATACACCGGGCCGAAGCTGTCCGCCATCGTTCCTCCCCCTGAAGGCCGGGGCCTGAAGTTCATGTTCCGTCCGCCAACCTCGGTTCACGGAGCACCGGTTGGCGCACGGCGTCATGATTTCATGCCCGGACGGCGAAACGGTGATCCCGCGGTCGCACGAGGGTGCCCCTGGGGGCGCACAAGCGCGCTCCAGGGGCACTGTCCGAGCGGGGTCAGCCGCCGAGCGCACCACCGGCGCCGCCCGCCTCGGAACCGGCGAGCGGGTCGGACTCGAGGTGGATGACGCCGTAGTCGTACGCGTGTCGCCGGTAGACGACACTGGGCTGCTTCGTCTCGGAGTCGACGAACAGATAGAAGTCGTGCCCGACCAGCTCCATCTCGTAGAGCGCCTGGTCGAGCGTCATCGGTGCGGCCGTGTGGTTCTTCTCGCGGACCACCAGCGGTCCCTCGCCCTGGACTTCGAGCGAGCCCATCCTGGTGGTCGGAATGCTGTCGCTGTCGTCCGCGCCCAGCGCGCCGGTCCCGTTCAGCCGGGCGACGCCCGGAACGGTGTCGGCGACCTCGGCGGCCGACAGTCGGCCGCTGCCCCGGCGTGTGTGGCGCTTGTCGTGCTGCTTGCGCAGCCGCGCCTCCAGCTTGCCCGTGGCAAGATCAAGCGCTGCGTACGGGTCGCCTGCAGCCGCCTCCGCCCGGATCACCGGACCTCGGGAGTGAAGGGTGATCTCCACGCGGTCGGACCGGTCGGCCTGCCGCGGGTTGTGCTCCTTGGACACCTCGACGTCGAGGCTGATCACCTTGCCGTCGAGCTTCTGGATCTTGTCCAGCTTCAGCTTCTCGGCCACGTGCTTGCGGAACCGCTCGGGCACCTCGGTCTTGCGGCCCTTGACGACGATGTCCACGCAGAACTCCGTTCCCGGATCGCTCCGTCCAGCTCCCTGGCCGGCGAGCTCTCCCTTTTGCACCAGACCCCGGTGAACACCGGAGTCTCGGACTAGGCGACTTCGACCTCCTCCTCCCCCGTCGGCAAGATCCCCATTCCACCGACTTGGATGTCCTGGCCGCTACCGGAAAGTGCCCGGAAGCACGTCAGTGCATTCGGTGAAGCGCGGCTTTCGCCATTCCTCACAGACCGAACATAGCTCGCTCGGACGGGTGTCGGCACCCGCTACCAGCACGTACGTCCGATCAGGTGTTTCCGTTCCCTCACTAGCTGCAACGATGCGTCTTCCCCGTCAGTTCCGGTTTATGGAACGAGATCAGCGGCGCGGCGACAACTGCTGCGCCCACCTGGCCGAATGCCGCGGACGAACCGTCCGTCGCGGCACGCAGTGCCCTGGCGGCCTCGACCAGCGAAGCACCCGTGGTCATGAGATCGTCGACCAGCAGCACCCGCCCGCCCGCCATCAGCCGCTCCGCCCCGGCCACCGCCTCCAGGGCACCCGCCATGTTGACCAGCCGCTGCCGGGCACCGAGGCCCGTCTGGTCCGCCACCTTTCGCCTCTGACGCAACACGGGCAACACCCGCACCGCTGTACCCGTACGTCTCAGTTGCCCGGCAGCCGCCCATGCGATCCGCCGGGCCGCGTCGTGCCCACGTGCCCGCACCGCACGTCGGGCGGACGGCACGGGCACCAGGAGCAGGGGCCCGGCCCCGAGCCCGGCAGAGGGTGGTACGGAGGCCCTCACGGCCCCCGCCAGGGCAAGGCCCAGAGGCTCGGCCAGCCCCAGTGCGCCTCGCTCCTTGTGACCCAGGAGAACCGCCCGCACCGCGTCCGTGTAGGGCGCGGCCGCGTGGACGACCGGCAGCCCCGCAGGCTCCGGCGCCGGCCTGACCCTCCCGGGCTCCGCCCCGTACAGCGCCTGCCCGCACCGCTCGCACAGCCGGGTGCGCGGACGGCCGCAACCGCCGCAGGCCATCGGCAGCACCAGCCCGGCGATCTCCCGCCACCACACCCGCATGCGTCCACTCTGGGGCCCGGGCGGACCGCTTGCCACCCCTGTGGAAAACCTCGTCGAGGCCGTGGGCAGGCCGCGCGGCACGGGGCAGGGCACGCGTGCGGGACACCCCATGCGGGCCCCGCGTCAGGCCCGGCCTGCATGGGGTGCCCGGAAGGGGGTACCCGTGGCGCCGGGAACCGGACTCTCGACGAGCCGGATCAGCCGGGGTAGACGGGGAAGGTCCCCTTGCCCTTCTCGACCATGGGCTGCCAGTTGGCGCCGGACTGGAGACGCACGATGCCGTCGTCCGGGGAGGACGCCACCAGGGGCACCCGCTCGTCGTTGGCCGCCGCGACCGTCTGGACCTGGTTCAGACCGGGGATACCGGCGGCGGACGTCGAACCGTCCGTCTGGATGTACCGCACCTGCTGGACCCCGCCGGCCAGTTTGCCGAGCACCACGAGCCTGCTCGGGCCCGCCCAGGAAACCGAGGTCACGGACTCCATGCGGGGGGCGACGGACTCCAGGTCCACCACGGCGGCCGACCGTTGCGTCCCGGAGCCGTGGCGCTCCACCCGGCCGATGTGCAGGGTGGTCTTGTCCCCCTTGCCCAGCAGCAGCGCGATCCGCACCCCGTCCTCGGAGACCCGCAGCGCCTCGATCCGCACGCCGTCCACGAGCCAGGGGGTCGTGACGGTCAGCGCCTCACCGGAGCCACCCGGCACGAGCACCAGTCGCGGCCCGGCCGCGTCCCGGTCCGCGACCCACAGATCGCCCCGGCCGTCCCAGCTCGGCGCGGACAGCCGCTCGGCGGGCCGCTTGCCCTTGCTGCTGACCAACGGCTCGGGAAGCTCCGCCTCCGAGACGATGGACGCCACCCTCAGGTCCTGGCCGTCCTGCGTCACCGCGGCGGCGTACCGCTCGTCCCGCGCGACCGCGACCGAGCCCAGCTTCACCACGCCGTTGCCGAACGGCCCCAGCACCGGCTGCGGTTCACCCACGTCCTTCGCGGCCACCTCGAGCTCCGCCAGCTGACCACCGGCATTGATGAAGTAGGGATTCTCGGGAATGCCGGCATTGGGATCGGCCACGAAGTTTTCCTTCTGGTTCTCACCCAGTGTGCACAGCGGCGAACCGTCCGAACGCTGCAACGCCACCTGCTCCACCCTGGTGGGCGTCAGGTCCCCGACGGTGAAGAGCAATTGCGCCGCCATTTTCCGGCACTGCTCCCGGCCGACATTGTCCGCCTTGTCATTGAGCGGCACCGTCAGCGTGTTCTGGTCGTCGGGCGTCAACGACTTGACGTCCTTCTTCAGCGTCGTACCGGTGGGAAAACGCGAATCGACCACCGGCTTCAGCCAGTTGGTCGGCCCGTCGAGCAACGCCTTGACCGTCTGCGCCACGGGATCCATCCGTGTCACCGGGTCCTGCCGCTGCCGGATGTACACCGGATCGGCCACGACCCAGTTCCGCCCCGAAGCGAAGTAGTACTTGTTCACGGAGCGGTAGTTGCGCTGGAAGTCCGACTCACTGAGCACGAGCCCCGGCGGCAGGCTGTCGATCCGCCACTCCTTGGCCTTGCCCTCCGCGCCGCTGCCCACCTGGACGAGGTGGATCGATCCGGAGTACTCGGCGGGCGCCACCGGCCGGTAGGCGTGCCGGCCGTCGACCGTCGCGATCTGCTGGCCGTACAGGGGGTAGACCAGCCCGGGCGACTCCAGCCTGCTGCTGGGCTCCGGCTGCTTGCGGTCCGGGGCGGCGGTGAGGACCGTGGTGCGCTCCTCCGGTCTCCAGGTGCGCGCCGCCTGCTTGGTCAGGTACTTGCGGGCCGTGGCGAACCCCGGATCGTCGCCGGTCATCGCTTCCAGGAACCCGTCGACTATCTCACCCGGCTCGGCGTTCTCCCGGGGCATCACCGGGTACACCCGCACCTGGGAGTCCCCCGGCTTCGATGCCTTCACGGCGGTGACATCACCGCTGTCGGGCATCGACGCGCACCCGGCCAGCAGCCCGGCGCACCCGAGCAGCGCGACACCCCGCACCCTGCGTCCACGGCCGTGCCGACGACGGTCAGCGCCCACGAGTCGTGCCCTCCCGCTCAGAGTCCTGCGTGGACGGGGCCCTGTCGCCCGCCCGCTCGCCCGTGCCGCGCGCGACCACCCGGGCACCGCTGCCCGGCAGGGCGGTCGGATCGGCTGCGGCCTGCGCCTGCCGGGGCGGTATGGCCGTCCTCGGCGGTACGGACAGCGGCGAACGGTCCACTCCGGCCTGCCCCGGCACCGTGGCGCGGCGCGCACCGTCCTGTGCGTCCTGCGCGCTCTCCGCGGCGGCCCGCTCCCGGTTGCGCCGGGAGTCCTCCGGCTCCAGCGGTATGGGCGAACCCCGCAGCGGCTCGTCCGCCGTACGCGGCAGCGTCAGCCGGAACTGCGAACCGCCGCCCGGCTCGCCCCAGGCCTGGAGCCAGCCGCCGTGCAGCCGCGCGTCCTCGACCGCGATCGAAAGGCCGAGACCGGTACCACCGGTGGTCCTGGCACGAGCCGGGTCGGCCCGCCAGAAGCGGTTGAACACCCGGGTCGCCTCACCGGGCTTGAGACCCACGCCGTAGTCACGCACCGCGACCGCCACCGCACCGCCCGCGGCGGCCATCCGCACCACGACGTCCCTGCCCTCGCCGTGTTCCACGGCGTTGACGACCAGGTTGCGCAGCACGCGCTCGACGCGGCGCGCGTCGGCCTCGGCGACCACCGGCTGCTCGTCGCCCACGACGACGATCCGCCCGCCCTTGCGCTCCGCCAGCGGTTCGGCGCCGCCGATGACCCTGCGGACGACCGCGCGCAGATCTATCGGCTCGGCCTCCAGCGCCGCCGCCCCGGCGTCGAAGCGGCTGATCTCCAGGAGATCGGCGAGCAGTGACTCGAAGCGGTCCAGCTGGTCCCCCAGCAGCTCCGCCGACCGGGCGGTCACCGGGTCGAAGTCGGCGCGGGCCTCGTGGATGACGTCGGCGGCCATCCGTACGGTGGTCAGCGGCGTGCGCAGCTCGTGCGACACGTCGGAGACGAACCGCCGCTGCATCCTCGACAGCTCCTCCAGCTGCTGGATCTTGAGCTGGAGGTTCTGCGCCATTTTGTTGAAGGCTTCACCGAGGCGGGCGATGTCGTCCTCACCGGTGACCTTCATGCGTTCCTGCAGCCGGCCGGCGGACAGCCGCTCGGCGATGCCCGCCGCCATGCGTACGGGTGTCACGACCTGCCGCACCATGAGCCAGGCGATGGCGCACAGCAGAACCACGACGAACAGTCCTGCCGTCGCGAGCGTCGTCTTGACCAGCGAGAGCGAGTCCTCCTCCTGCGTCAGCGGGAAGAGGTAGTAGAGCTCGTAGGAATTGCCCTCGATGTCATTGAGGCGCTTGCCGATGACCAGGCCCGCCTCGGACCTCTTGCCGTCCGTGTAGGTGATCCGGGTGTACGTCTGGAACGTCCCGGTCCCCTGTGCCACCGACTCCCGCAGCCCGGCCGGGATGCTCCGCGCGGGCTCCACACCACCCGACGCGCGGGCGCCGCGGCTGGGGGCCGTGCCCTCCAGGTCGGAGCTGAGCGCCACCACGTTGAAGGCGCTCTGGCCTCCGCTGGCGAGCTGCACGACCAGGTCGGACCGCCAGTTCAGCGAGGACCGCGCCGTACCGGCCGCCGCGCCGTCCTGCCCGCCCGGGGCGGGAGGAGCGCTGGCCGAGTCCTGGGCCGCCGAGAAACCTCCGGACGCCTGGCTCTGCGCCGCCCTCTCCTTGGCGTCCAGCAGGCCGTTGCGCATCTGGCCGATGACCACGAAGCCGAGCAGCAGCACCACTCCGAGCGACATCAGCAGCGTGCCCGCGACCACCCGCAGCTGGATGTTCCGGCGCCACAGCCGCAGGGCGGGCAGCAGCGGACGGCGCACCCAGCGCGCCAGGAGCCGGAGCACCGGACCACCCGGCGCCCCGTCCTGGAGCAGCCGGCCGCCCTGGAACAGGCGGCCGACCCGCGAAGAATCACGCCCCGGCCCGGCAGCCCGCCCCGCACGGACTCCCGGGTTCCCGGGCTTCGGAGCAGCGGTGCCGCGGGACATGTCAGCTCGGTCCGGCCTTGTAACCGACACCACGGACGGTCACCACGATCTCCGGCCGCTCGGGATCCTTCTCGACCTTGGAGCGCAGCCGCTGCACATGCACGTTCACCAGCCGCGTGTCGGCGGCGTGGCGGTAGCCCCAGACCTGCTCCAGCAGCACCTCTCGGGTGAACACCTGCCACGGCTTGCGGGCCAGGGCGACGAGCAGATCGAACTCCAGCGGGGTCAGCGCGATGGACTGCCCGTCCCGCTTCACGGAGTGACCCGCGACGTCGATGATCAGATCGCCGATGGTGAGCTGCTCGGGAGCGGGCTCCTCGGACCTCCGGAGCCGTGCCCGGATGCGCGCGACCAGCTCCTTCGGCTTGAACGGCTTGACGATGTAGTCATCGGCCCCGGACTCGAGCCCGACCACCACATCGACGGTGTCGCTCTTCGCCGTGAGCATCACGATCGGCACGCCGGACTCGGCCCTGATCAAGCGGCAGACCTCGATGCCGTCCCGACCGGGCAGCATGAGGTCCAGCAGTACCAGGTCTGGCTTGGCCTCCCGGAATGCGGCAAGTGCCTTGTCGCCGTCCGCTACGAACGACGGCTCGAAACCTTCTCCACGCAACACGATGCCGAGCATCTCGGCCAGTGCGGTGTCGTCGTCGACGACAAGGACGCGTCCCTTCATATTCGACATCATCCCATTAGCTAATCGTTACCCGGCGTGACCTGGCACACAGCTCGGCAATTCCTTCTCCGGTCACCGGGGACACCGCCCCCAGCTCCGTGACGATCGCCGTCACCAGCTCGGGCGGCGTGACATCAAACGCCGGGTTGTAGGCCCGCGTTCCGAGCGGCGCCACCGGCAGTCCCGTCCCGGCGCCGGGTCCACTCACGGCCACCTGTGGCGGAACTGTGAGCTCCGTCACTTCCTGGCCCGGGCGCTGCTCCACCTCTATCGCGGCCCCGTCCGGGGTGTCGAGGTCGATCGTGGTGCGGGGCGCGACCACGATGAACGGTACGTGGTGGTACTTGGCCAGCACCGCGAGCGGGTAGCTCCCCACCTTGTTGGCCACCGAACCGTCGGCGGCGATCCGGTCCGCCCCTATGAGCACGGCATCCACCTCGCCCGCCGCGAAGAGCGATCCCGCCGCGTTGTCGGTGAGCAGCGTGTACGGCAGCCCGTGCCGCGCGGCCTCGTACGCCGTCAGCCGGGAGCCCTGCAGCAGCGGCCGGGTCTCGTCCACCCACAGCCGCCGCAGCCGGTCGGCCCGGTGCGCGGCGAGGGCCACGGCGAACGCCGTGCCTTCGCCGCCCGACACCAGCGCGCCGGTGTTGCAGTGCGTCAGGACACGGTGCCCACCGCCCGGCAGCAGCTCGTCGAGAAGGGCCAGGCCCCGGACCGCCATCTCCGCACTGGCCGCGGCGTCCTCCCGGTGCAGCTCACGGGCCTCGGCCAGCGCGGCCTCGGCCGCCTCCCGCCGGTCCGCGCCCTTGTCGGCCGCGGTCCGGTACGCCGCTGCCGCCCGCCGTACCCCGTATCCGAGGTTCACCGCGGTGGGTCGCGCGCCGGCGAGGAGCTCCGCCGCCTCCTCCACGTCATAGCCGCGAACGGCGGCCAGGGCCACCCCATAGGCACCGGCGAGCCCCAGCAGGGGCGCGCCCCGGACCGCGAGGATCTGGATCGCCCGCACCAGCGCCGGCACGTCCGTACAAACCAGTTCGACTTCCTCCGCGGGCAGCCGCGTCTGGTCCAGGAGGACCACCACCGGCCCCTCCGGTGGCTCCTCCCAGCGCAGTGCCGGGAGCGGGGGCGGCTCGATGCGAAGGGGAGTTTGTGCGTACTGATCAGCCATCCGCCCAGTCTGCCCGCTGAACCACCGACAATGAAGGTACGAACGAGATCCCGACCGAGACCCGGCGGCGATCGACGCGTGGCACGATGGCTGCCAACCTGCCGCCCCTCCACGCGGCCCGGCACTGCGACCGGGCCGGCGCGACGAGACGGCCCCGCGACCAATCCACGAGGTGGACGACCGTGAACGACACTCCGGGCTGGGCCTCGCCCGGATCTGCCCCGTCCGACGGCCAGGGCGATGCCGCCCCCCGTCCCGCCGGGCCCACTGAGCCCGCCGACGGGAACGGCGCCGCTTCCAAGTGGTCCAAGGACCAGCCGCCCGCCTCCCAGTGGTCCCCGCCCACACAGGCCGGACCGTCCCGCCAGACCCAGCCCGCTCCCCCCGGACCGGGCTGGGGCGGGCCCCAGCAGGGCTACGGCCGGCCGCCGGCCGCGAAGCCGGGCGTCATCCCGCTCCGTCCCCTGGGCGTCGGCGAGATCCTCGACGGCGCGGTCTCGACCCTCCGTGCCCACTGGCGGACGGTGCTGGCCATCACGATCACCGTCTCCGTCGTCACGCAGATCGCCGACATCCTCCTCCAGCGCTATGTGATGCCGACGCCTCCGGACGTCGATCCCGACGCCAGCCCGTCGGAGGTCCTGAACCAGTCGGTCGAGTCCCTGAAGGTGAGCCTCACCTCCCTGGGACCGACGATGCTCATCACGCTCATCGGCACTTTCATCACCACCGCGCTGCTCACAGTTGTGATCAGCCGCTCGGTACTGGGACGACCGGTGTCTCTCTCCGACGCCTGGAGCGAGGCCCGTCCCCGGCTTCTCCAGCTCCTCGGACTGACGGTGCTGCTGCCGCTGATGAGCGCGGCGATCATGTCGGTGGGCTTCGTGCCCGGGCTGCTCGTCGGCTCCGAGGCGGGCCTCGCGCTGGCCGTCCTCGGCGGTTTCGCCGCGGCCCTCGTCGTGCTCTGGCTGATGATCCAGTTCAGCCTCTCCTACCCGGCGCTCATGCTGGAACGACGTGGGGTCATCGCCTCGATACGCCGCTCCGCCAAGCTGGTCAGGGGCGCCTGGTGGCGCATCTTCGGCATCCTGACGCTGACCATGCTCCTGACCCTGCTCGTATCGATGATCATTTCCATCCCGTTCACCGTCATCGCGCTGATGGTCGACGGCGACGGCATCGGCGGTCTGCTCACGGGCTCGACTCCGGAGTTCGGCTGGCCCTTCCTGATCATCACGGGCATCGGAGCGGTGATCGCCTCCTCGATCACCACGCCCATCGCCTCCGGCGTCAGCGTCCTTCTCTACGTGGACCAGCGCATCCGCCGCGAGGCCCTCGACCTGGAGCTCGGCCGCGCCGCTGGCGTACCCGGCTATGGTGCCGCCCCGCCCGGCGACGCCGCCCCCGGGAGCTGATGCGGTGCCGAACACGGGGGGACCGATGACGGCGCGGCTCGCACCGCACGACGACGTACCGGTGGGCATCCCTCGCGGCCCGGCCCGCGAGGCCGCGGAGCGGGAGCTGTCCAAGCCGATGTACCACGAGAACGATCCCAGCATCCTGGAACGGGCACTCGACCGCTTCTGGGAGTGGGTCGGCGGCATCTTCGAATCCGCCTCCGGGGCCGCCCCCGGGGGCGTACTCGGTCTCGTGGTCATCGTCCTGGTCGTCCTGGCCCTCATCGGTGCCCTGTGGTGGCGGCTCGGCAGTCCGCGCCTCGCCCCCGCCGGCTCGGACCCGCTGTTCGACAACAGCCCCCGCAGCGCCTCCGCGCACCGCGCCGCGGCCGACGGACACGCCGCCGCCGGGCACTGGAACCACGCCGTCCAGGAACGGATGCGGGCGATCGTGCGCTCCTTGGAGGAGCGGACCGTCCTGGACCCGCGCCCCGGCCGCACCGCCGACGAGGCCGCCGCGGAAGCGAGCCGCACCCTCCCCGGGCTCGCCGGCGAGCTGCGTGCGGCCGCCCGGGAGTTCGACGACGTCACATACGGCGGCCGCACCGCCGACCAACGCGCGTACCAACGGCTCAAGGACCTGGACACCGCGCTGGAACGGACCAAGCCGCAGCTGGGTGAAGCCGTCCGGGGAGCGACCGGATGACCGCCACGTCCACCTCGGCCTCCCTCACCCCCGGCCAGCTCTGGGCGCGCGTCCGCGGCCTGCTCATCGCACTCGGCATCCTCCTCCTGGCCGCGATCGTCATGGCCCTGGTCCGCTCCGGCGACCAGCACGGCCGGCTCGACCCCCGCTCCGCCGACCCCCAAGGCAGCCGAGCCGTCGCCGAGCTCCTCAGAAACAGGGGGATCACCTCCACGGTGGCCACCACCCTCGACGAGGCGGTCTCGACGGTCGGCCCCGCGACCACACTTCTCGTCACCGCCCCCGATCTGCTGACGGAGAGCCAGCAGACCACTCTTCACGAGGCGACGAAGTCCGCCGGGGGCCGCACGATCCTGCTCTCCGCCGGCGCTCCCTCCCTCGACACACTGGCTCCCGGGGTGCGTTCGGACTCTCCGTCCCCGGTGACCGTCCGCGCCCCGCGCTGCGCGCTGCCCGCCGCGCAGCGCGCGGGCGACGCCGAACTCGGCGGGGAGCGCTACGCGACCGACATCCCCGGCGCCGACGGGTGCTACCTCAGCGACGGCATGCCCACCCTGCTGCGCCTGCCGGGCTCCGCCGACGGCGACACCGTCCTCCTCGGCTCCCCCGACATCCTCTACAACGACCGCCTCGCCCACCGGGGCAACGCGTCGCTCGCACTTCAACTCCTCGGTTCCCGGACTCACGTCGTCTGGTACCTCCCCTCACTCAGTGATGCCTCCGCCACCCGCGACGGTGACGGCCATGACGGAAGTGGTGAAGGCGGCGAGAGCACCTTCGTCGAACTGGTCCCCTCCGGCTGGCTTTGGGGCACGCTTCAGCTCGCTCTGGCCGCTGTCCTCGCCGCCATCTGGCGCGCCCGTCGCCTCGGTCCCCTGGTGACGGAGCGCCTGCCCGTGGCCATCCGCGCCTCGGAATCCACGGAGGGTCGCGCCCGCCTCTACCGCAAGGCCAACGCCCGTGACCGGGCAGCCGCCGTACTGCGGTCCGCCACCCGCACCCGGCTGGCTCCTCTGCTCGGCGTCCCCCTGACGGACGCCCACGCACCGGAGACACTGCTCCCCGCCGTCTCCGCCCGGCTCGCGTCCGGCGACAGGGACCTTCGCCCCCTCCTGTTCGGCCCGGTCCCCACCGACGACGCCGCCCTCACTCTCCTCGCCGATCAACTCGACGCCCTCGAAAGAGAGGTACGCACCTCATGAGTGCCCCGACCCCCGAGACCCCTGAGAACTCGGACAGCGCCCGCTCCTCACTGGAGGCCCTGCGCACCGAGATCGCGAAGGCCGTGGTCGGGCAGGACCCCGCCGTCACCGGGCTCGTCGTCGCACTGCTCTGCCGAGGTCACGTACTGCTCGAAGGAGTTCCGGGCGTTGCCAAGACCCTGCTCGTCCGGGCACTCGCCGCTTCCCTCCGACTCGACACCCAGCGCGTCCAGTTCACACCGGACCTGATGCCGAGCGATGTGACGGGCTCACTCATCTATGACGCCCGCACTGCCGAGTTCTCGTTCCAGCCAGGCCCGGTCTTCACCAATCTCCTGCTGGCGGACGAGATCAACCGCACTCCTCCCAAGACCCAGGCATCCCTCCTGGAAGCCATGGAAGAACGTCAGGTGACCGTCGACGGAACCCCGCGCCTTCTCCCTGAGCCGTTCCTCGTGGCTGCCACCCAGAACCCGGTCGAGTACGAGGGGACCTATCCCCTGCCCGAGGCCCAACTGGACCGCTTTCTGCTGAAGCTGACGGTTCCCCTGCCCTCACGGGAGGACGAGATCAACGTCCTGACCCGTCACGCAGAGGGCTTCGATCCGCGCGACCTGCACGCGGCCGGCGTCCGCCCGGTGGCCGGACCGGCCGAGCTGGAAGCTGCCCGCGCCGCTGTCGCCAAGACCTCGGTCTCCGCCGAGGTCACCGGCTACGTCGTCGATATCTGTCGTGCCACTCGTGAATCCCCCTCCCTGGCTCTCGGCGTCTCGCCCCGCGGCGCCACCGCCCTGCTCTCCACTGCCCGCGCCTGGGCCTGGCTCACCGGCCGCGACTACGTCACCCCGGACGACGTGAAGGCCTTGGCCCTGCCCACATTGCGCCATCGCATCCAACTCCGCCCCGAGGCCGGGATGGAGGGAGTCACCTCCGACTCCGTCATCACGTCGATCCTCGCCCACGTCCCCGTCCCCCGCTGAGGCTGTGGACAGTGGCACTCACCGGACGAACCGCGCTTCTCGCAGCCATCGGCTCGCTTCCCGTCGGCATCCTCGCCCCCAGCTGGGCGGGGATGCTCGCCGTCAACGCGCCTCTCTCCCTCGCAATTCTGTGCGACTACGCGCTGGCCGCGCCAGTGCGGCCGCTCCAGTTCACCCGAAGTGGTGACACATCCGTTCGACTCGGTGAAAGTGCCACGGTCCAGCTGACCGTCACGAACCCCTCGCGTCGCCGTCTGCGCGCCCACCTCCGCGATGCCTGGCCACCCAGCAGCTGGCTGCCCGGCGCCGACGGGTCGACGTCCCGGCACGGTCTCACCGTCCCCGCCGGAGAGCGCAGGCGTCTCACCACCCTTCTCCAGCCCACGCGCCGGGGCGACCGCCACGCCGACCGTGTCACCGTGCGCTCCTTCGGTCCCCTCGGCCTGGCCGCCCGCCAGGGAAGTCACAGGGTTCCGTGGACGGTCCGCGTGCTGCCGCCCTTCACCAGCCGTAAGCACCTGCCTTCCCGACTGGCCCGCCTGCGCGAGCTGGACGGCCGCACCAGCGTGCTCACACGAGGCGAGGGCACCGAGTTCGACGGCCTCCGTGAGTACGTCCCGGGCGATGACGTCCGCTCGATCGACTGGCGAGCGACCGCACGTCAGTCGACCGTCGCCGTACGCACATGGCGACCGGAGCGCGACCGCCACATCCTCATCGTGCTGGACACCGGCCGCACCTCCGCGGGTCGTGTGGGCGACGTCCCCCGCCTCGACGCAGCCATGGACGCCGCCCTCCTTCTCGCTGCGCTCGCTTCCCGAGCCGGCGACCGGGTCGGCCTTCTCGCGTATGACCGCCGCATCCGCGCCAGGGTCCAGGGCCACGCTGCGAACGATGTGCTTCCGGCTCTGGTCGGCGCCCTGGCCCCGCTGGAGCCCGAGCTCATCGAGACCGACGCCCGGGGGCTCAGCGCGGCCGCACTCGCCCATGCCCCGCGCCGGTCCCTGATCGTGCTGCTCACCGGATTGGAGGCCTCCCCCATCGAGGAAGGTCTTCTTCCGGTACTTCCGCAGCTCACCGAGCGGCACACCGTCATCGTGGCCGCGGTCGCCGACCCCCGCACCGAAGAGATGGCGAAGGCCCGGGGCAGTGTGGACGCGGTGTACGAGGCGGCCGCCGGCGCACAGACCCAGGCCCAGCGCCGACGCGCCTCCGAGCAGCTCCAGCGCCATGGCGTCACTGTGGTGGACGCTTCCCCGGACGAACTCGCCCCGGCTCTGGCCGATGCCTATCTCGCTCTCAAGGCCGCAGGGCGGCTCTGACACCACTCGACACCGAACGTCCTTTTCCTTTTGCTGTGCTGTTCTGTGGGACGCGCCTGCACGACACCACAGTGAAAGGCAGGACGGGCCCTGGGAGGCAGTGGAAAAAGCCCCTGAACGCAGGAAAGCCCCGCACCATAAGGTGCGGGGCTTTCCCACAATGATTGTTCGGCGGCGTCCTACTCTCCCACAGGGTCCCCCCTGCAGTACCATCGGCGCTGAAAGGC